>NZ_JXMW01000015.1 GCF_002072215.1 Methanobrevibacter arboriphilus JCM 13429 = DSM 1125 | reverse complement strand
GCATATAATGATTATGATTAGTATCTTAAATAATAATATATAATTACTACTATATAAAATTGTATATTTAAAAATCATGATAAATGTTCCATTCTTTAATTTAATTAAAAATTAAAAATAATTTTTCTAAAAAGATTATATGATCTAATAATTTACATTAAACATTTAGGATTAATATTTAAAGTTCAAAAGTTATATTTAACATTTAAATAATTAAATAAATTAATAGTTATTGATAGAATAAATATACTTCAAAACAAACATTTTAAAACAAATAATAATAAACAATGATAAATTATTATATTATTATATTATTATAAATTATTATATATTATCATAAATCATGATAAATTATTATATTATTATTATAAATTATTATAGATTATCATAAATCATTGTAAATTATTATAGATTATTTATAAATCATGATAAATTATAATTATATAAATATGATAAATTATATTAAACAAATTATATTAATGATTAAAACAAAATAAAAATTAGAAATAAAACATATTTATCTAAAAAACTTATAAAAAGAGCCAAATAAATTATAAAAAGAATCAAATATCTTATAAAAGTAGTAATTAAAAGATTTATTAGGTGTTAAAATGGGAAAATCAAAATTATCCGCAAAATCATTATTAAATGAAATATCTTACAAAAAACATCTGAAAAATAAAAAAACGATTCTAGTTAATAATTTAAGAGTCTGTAAAGAAGATTTTGAAATTAAAAACTTAGATATTTTAGAATCAGAAAATTCCCATAAAACAGAGAAAATTAAAGGAAAAAATCAAATAAAAAAAGAAATTGGATTTGAAAACCTTAAAGATCTTTTAGATAATACTTCTTCTTGCCAAATATCCGATGCATTAAATAAGCTAACAAGAAGAAATGGAGTTTTAAAAGGTTTAAAGTCTATAAATAGTAAAACTGCTTATGGTAGAGTTGTTACAGTTGAAAGTTCATCAGATGATTGGGGAACTTCTCTACTCGGAATCGATGCTTGTAAAAAAGGCAATATTCTTTTCATAAAGACTAATGGACCTAGCTCTGCAGTTTGGGGAGAGCTAACTTCAACCTGTTCAGGAGAAAAAGGTATTTCAGGGACAGTTATATGGGGAGCTACTAGAGATATAAATTTTGTTTCAGAAAACAATTATCCAGTATTTGCAAAAGAAACTATACCTAATGCAGGTAATGCTTTAGGCTTAGGAAAAGTAAATATTCCAATTAAAATAAGTGAAACCCCTGAAATAATAATTAAAAATGGAGATTTTATATTTGGAGATAAAAGTGGAGTTGTTCATGTTCCTCAAGAACTTTTTTGTGATGTAATGATAAAGACCTTGGAAATAAAAGCTAATGAAACAAATATTATTTCTGAAATTAAAAAAGGAAAACCTTTATCTCAAATAGTAGGATTAAAAGATAAACTCGAATAATATTAGATAAAATGAGGATTTAAATGAGTTCTAAAAAATCTGATGAATTTTTTAACATTAATACTCCTAAAATTCAAAAAGAAAAAAAAGAATTGGAAGAAATAGAAAGAAAAGAAAAAGAAAACAATGAAAATCAGGATATTTATTCTATAATTAGAGATAACAAAAAAAGCATAATTATTTCTTTCATTATAGTATTTGGACTAATTTTTACAATACTAATACTTGCAGGAATCAATGATGTAATTAACACTTTAAAAAGAACAAATCTGTGGATATTAGCTCTTACAATTGTGATACAGATATTTGTCTACTTAGTTTGGGCACTTAGATGGAAGATTATATTAGATAAAATGGACGAGTCCCCTAAATATATAAATGTTCTTGGTATTTTAATGACAAGTATATTTGGAAATAACATAACACCAGGATCAATAGGAGGAGAACCACTACGTGCATATGTACTGAAAGAATACAATGATACTCCATTTGAAGTTGGACTCGCTTCAACAATGGCAGATAGAGTATTTGAAATACTTCCCTTCTTATTAATGTCCATATTAGCAGTCTTTGCCCTTTTGTCATGGTATTTAGATATTTTATCAAAAATTTTTCTAATAATATTAATATTAGCTACAATATTTGGATTTTCATTTGTAATATACGCTGGAATCAATAAAAGTGTTTCTGAAAAAATAGCTTTAAAGATATTAGGTTGGGTTCATCCTTTAGTTGAGAGAATGACTCAAAAAAAATATAATTTAGATAAATTGAAGAAAAAAGCTATTTATTATATTGATAATTTTAATTCTAGCTTTACTATGATAGTAGAAAATAGATTATTTTTTGCAGGAGCATTCCTAGCACTTTTAACTTGGGGATTGGATTTGTCTAATTCATATCTAGCATTTGTAGCTATAGGTGTTACACCACCATTAGCCCCATTCATAACAATATTTACAATAGCCATTTTATTATCATTTTTACCATTACTACCAGGATCATTAGGTATTACTGAAATAATAATGATAGCTCTTTTTGTTCCTGTAGGAATAACTGCAGATCATGTAATAGCTGCAAGCGCAATTGAAAGAATAGCTTCATATATATTACCTACAATTGCAGGGTTATTAACCGCTATTTATTATGGTAAAAAAATTGTTAACAAAAATACAGATGAAAATAAATCATAGCTATGAATTTAAAAACTTCATTTTTGAAAAACTTCATAAAAATTCATCGGTAAAGGTTAATCAATGAAAAAGTTCATTAATAACAATATCCATAACATTAATACTATAATATTAATTATTTTATACATTTTATAAAAAAAATCATATATTTCATGAAAAAAATATACAATATTTAATTTTTTTAATATAAAATAAAAAGAGTGACTTATTTTTTAATATACTATAGAAAGATTTTTATATTGTTTTAACCAATTATTATATGCTGTAAAATTAAATATAATATGAAATTGAGAAGAATTAATGGAGGAAGCATAGTGAATATTAATATTGATTCTTATTATTATATGAGAGATAATATTTTTGATAAAGTTCAAAAAGCTAGTAATGTAGAAAAATTAGCTATGGCAGTTCTAATGGCTTGTTTGACTGGAATATTAGCACAAATTATAATCCCTTTACCTTGGACCCCAGTTCCTATAACCGGGCAAACTTTTGGAGTTTTAGTATCTGGTTTATTCCTTGGAAAAAGATTTGGTGTATTAAGCCAAGTTATATACATATTTGCAGGAATTTTAGGTGTAAGCTGGTTTGCTGAAATGAGTAGTGGTTTGAGTGTTTTTTTAGGTTCAACCTGTGGATACTTCATAGGTTTTATACTAGCTGCTGCATTAATTGGTTATATTTCAGAAAAGTATACAGAAAGCAGAAATTTCAAGAAAATGTTTGGTCTAATGTTAGTAGCCAACTTTGCTTGTATTTACATTCCTGGATTGATTGGTTTAAGCATTTGGTTATACTTTACTCAAGGTGCTTTTCCAGATATTATAACTTTAATTATGATGGGTCTTGCTCCATTTATAATAGGTGACTTGTTTAAAGTCGGAATTGCAGCTGGAATATCTAAAGTAGCTTTACCAAAAGAATAATAGATTTATAATTAAAAAATAATAACTAAAAATTATTATTTTATCCTTATTTTTTTAATATATTAATTTTTAAGAAATTTAACTATTTTTAGAATAAATACATTAAATCCTAAAATAAATATAATAAATTTTAAAAGAAACATGGCGATTTTTAAAGATTTCCAAAAATTAAATGAATATAATATTAGATATTAACTACTTTTAACAATAAGATTTATTTTTAAAAGATTTATTTTTAATAATAAAACTTTAATAATATAAGATAATTTAAAAAGATCATTATTTATCAAATAAATTGATTAATACTAAATTTCTACAGTGAAAAAATGAATATTAATGAAAAAAAAGTCATTTATTTACGTGGACATCATCTACTATGTTTACAAGGATATCAAGGATATGGTTATGATGATAATTTTAAAAAAAATATTGAAACTATAATTAGCATTTTAAAAAATGAAGATTCTAATGTTAAAGTAGTTTTAACTGAGTCTCCTGATGCTTTATGTGAATTTTGTCCAAATTTAAAAGACAAAATATGTATAGGGGAATCAAACAATACTGAAATCAATGAAAATATTAAAAGTGATAATAAAATTGAATATACTAAAAATATTGAAGATAATGAAGATACTAAGGTTACTAAAAGTATTAAAAATACTAAGGATACTAAAAATAATAAAGATACTAAGGATACTAAAAGTATTAAAAATACTAAGGATACTAAGAATACTAAAAATAATAAAGATAATAAATATCCTAAAAATAAATTAATGCACTCCATTAACAATGAAAAAATTGTAAATATGGATTCTAAAGTATTGAAAAAAGCAAAAATAAACAAAAAAAAGGAATATTTATTTAGTGAAGCAGTTATATTAGTTAATAATTCATTTAAATACTTAAAAGATGCTAAAGAAGTTTGTGGAGAATGTGGATGGATAGATAAATGTCTTTGGTATCAATCAAGAGAGTGAATAATTAAACCAAAACAAAAAAATATTGTATTAATATTAATAAGATTAGTATTAATAAGATTAATTTTAGTATTAAAAATATAATAGCAATAATATAATCATGAATAAAACCAATACATTTAAATATAACTTCAATTAAAGTAAAATTGCTGTAATTGTAGATAAATACAAATCAGCATATATAGTCCCGTAGGGTAGTGGTAATCCTTCTAGGCTTTGGACCCGGAGACGGCGGTTCGACTCCGCTCGGGACTATCTTATTTTTATTATTTTTACACTTTTTATTATTTTTACATCTGTTTTATAAAAATTTAATTGAATTAAGCTATTTTAAATATATTTAATGAAATTTAATAATTTTATTTATTCTATAGAATTTTATATAATAATTAAAATTAAATAATATTCTAATACTAAACATTCCAATATTAAACATTTCAATATTAAATATTTTAATATTAAATACCAATTAGATAATAACTAAAAATAACTAAAAATATAATTTATTTATCTAAAAATTAACATTATTTAAAATTAGATAGTGATTTAAAAAGATAATAATTTAAAATATTAAATTAAAATTAATCTTAGATAAATAAAATTTATATAAATAAAAAATTATTAAGATGGTGCAGTAAATGGAAAAATTGCTAATAATGGGAATAAATACCCGAGGATTAGTAAATTCTAGTCTAACATTACCATATAAAACTTATTCAACAAGTTATTATTGTACTTTTGATTTTAAATTACCTTATAAAGAAAAACATATTTTAAAACAAAAAGAAGGAACTTCTTGTGGATTTATTGAAAAAAATTATAATCCAAATAAATTATTAGAATTATCAAAAGATTTTATCGAAGAAGTAGATGGAATCATTTTGTCTTCAGGAATATCTTGTAATGATTTTAAAGGGACTTTTAAGAAACATAAAAGGAAGATAATAGGTAACCAAAAAACAGAACATGTTGAAGATAAATATAAATTTTATAAGAAAATAAAAAATAAATATTTGACTCCTAAAACTTTTAAAATAAACTATGGAAACAATGAAGACAATATATCTGAAATACTTGAAATAGCTAAACAATATCCTAATCTTCCATTTATTATAAAACCCCTCCAAGGATCTGGAGGTTATGGGATTAGCTATATAAAATACAATGATGAAAATGAGATTATTTTAAACACTCCAAGTAATGCTTCCAAAAAAAATAGCAAAGGAAATATAGATATCAATAAATTTTATAATGACCATATAAAATATGAAAATTCAGGATTAATAGTCCAAGAATATATAAATGGAACAAATGTTAGTTCATCTATCTTATCAACTAAAAAGGAATCAAAAACAATAGTAACTAGCAATATGCTAACAGGTTTAGATTTTGGAATAGAAAATAGTTTCAAATATTTTGGTAATATAGTGCCTTTCAATATTAATAATGTTAATAATATCTTAAGTTTAGAAAAAGAAAAAAACATAATAAAACATATAGAAAGAAGTTCTGAAGATTTAATACCATATCTAAAATTAATCGGTTCTAATGGGTTAGATATGATAATAGGTGAAAATCTAGAAGAAGCATATGTTATTGAAGTTAATCCACGATTCCAAGGAACCTATGAATGTGTAGAGGAACTATTAGGAATCAACTTACTAGAGGCACATATAAAAGCATGTGAAGGAGAATTAATAGAAATTCCAAAAATCACCAAAGATAAATATACTATCAAAAGAATAATCTACTCCTCTAAAAGAATCAAATTAAAGAATAATATTAATATAGCTAATTTTTATGATATACCTTATAAAGGAGTAATTATCGAAAAAGATGAACCATTATTAACAATCATAACTCCCAAAGATAGCATTTCAAATGTGAAAAATGAAGTAAATAATGCTGTTTATTTAATAGAAAAAGAACTTAAAAATGATAAAAAAGTTAATTAACAATTAATATACTAAAAAATTTTACTAAAAATAAAATCTAAAAATAAAATTCTAAAAATAAAATTCTAAAAATAAAATTCTAAAGATAAAATAATAATAAATTAATAATAAAAATTATAATAAAAAATATAATAAAAAATATTAAATGATATATAATAGTGCAAAATAAAAAGGAATTATAGAAAAATTCCTTAAAAATTCCTATCAAAATATTATATTAAATTACTCCAACAAGTAGTAAAATAAAAATTAAAGTTCCAATTACTATCAAAATAGTAGTAGCAATCATAGCTCCAGTAATTATCAAATATAACCTGGCTTTTTTATCAGGATCTTTAATATATTGATTAAATGGATCACGTTTCATAATTACACAAATTTAGAAGAATAATATTAAATATAAAGAAGTTAATACTTTAAAAAAATAGAACTTAAAAAAATAAAAAATAAAAAATGTTTTATAAATAAAACACTATTTAAATAAATTATTAATAATCTCAACCGGGAAAAGAGATAAAAATCCTAAAAGATCACCTTTCTCAATAGCACCATCAGAAGATGCAATAAAAGCGGCCCTATTGACAGTTTTATCCATTGAAAGAGGGATATGAGTTTCTGAACCAACAGCAATTGGATGACCATATTTATTTGCAGCATAACTACTAATAGATACTATATGTTTTGCAGGAATTGAAATCTCTTTAATTTTAATTGAAACAGATTTTCCATTTTCTAAAACAATATCTTCATTAGCAACAATAACTCTTGATAAAATAGGAATATCTCCCATTTTAAGATCCATTTTACTTTGAGAACTTTTAAGTTCTCTTTTGAATTCACCAACAGGATTTAAAAATCTAACCATTCAATCACTACCTAATCTTCAACTTCAATTTTGGATTTAATTATCTTTAACCTAACAAAGTTTTCTCTCTCCATCTCTTGAAGTCTTGTTTCAATAGATTTGACAGAATTTTGTAGCTTAGGAATCATTATATGTTCTAATGCATTAACACGACGTTTAGTTGATTCAATTTCAGCAGCTAAAAGATAAATAGTTTTTTCAACTTCCCCTAATTCAATTATTAACGAAATTGCCTCTTCAAATTTCTTTGCAGTTTCATCTAATTTTGCTGAAGTGTCTAAAAAGCTGTATCCCCTATCAACCAATGTTCTTTCTTTGATTTCTGAATCCATTATAGGAACAACAACACCCATAATACTCCTTGAATCTATTTCAACTTCAACGGACTCTTTTACAGATAATGATGCCCTTTGAACAGATAAGTCACCCATGTCCACTTGAACTTTGGTTAAGTCACTATATGCTTCCTTAAGAATTTCTTCAACTTTACTACGTGATCCTTTAACTCTATCTAATATATCAAAAAATTCTTTAATCAAAGCATCACGTTTTTCTTTTAATAAACTATGGCCTTTAACTGCGAGTTTTTCCCTATCTTTGAGTTTTAATAACTCCATTCTTGTGGGATTAATCCCTTCCATTGTTTCTTGTGCCATTTTTTACCTCCTAGAAAAAATAATTAGTAAAATAAGTATTTGTACTAATTATAATTTTCTTATGGATTTAATTATTCATACTATTCATTTGGAAGATAAATTGGAATATGTTCTTCCTTAACCCTTTTAAGTTCAGTTCTAGGTAATAAACTTAATAATTTCCAACCAAGATCTAAAGTTTCCTGGATAGTCCTATCTTCATCTTTAGCTTGAGTAATGAATTCTTCTTCAAAAGCATCAGCAAATTTCAAGAACTTTTGATCTCTTTCAGTAAGAGCTTCTTCACCAACAACAGCTACTAAATCTCTTAAATCACGACCTTCTGCATAAGCAGAGTATAATTGATCAGAAACACCACTATGGTCTTCACGAGTCCTGTTTTCACCAATACCCCCACTCATCAAACGAGATAAAGAAGGAAGTACATCTACAGGAGGATAAATACCTTTTCTGTGAAGATCACGACTAAGTACAATTTGCCCTTCAGTGATATAACCAGTTAAATCAGGAATTGGGTGAGTAATATCATCTTGAGGCATGACTAATATAGGCATTTGAGTAATAGAACCTTCTTTACCAGCTATACGACCAGCACGTTCATATAAACCAGCTAAATCAGTGTACATGTATCCAGGATAACCTCTTCTTCCAGGAACCTCATTACGAGCTGCAGAAACTTCCCTTAAAGCTTCACAGTAGTTAGTTAAATCAGTTAAAATAACCAATACATGCATGTCATGTTCAAAAGCTAAATATTCTGCAGTAGTAAGAGCCATTTTAGGAGTAAGAATCCTTTCAATAGCAGGATCATCTGCTAAATTCATAAATACAGTAACCCTTTCAAGAGCTCCAGTTCTTTCAAAATCCTTCATGAAAAAGTTAGCTTCTTCGTGAGTAATACCCATAGCAGCAAATATAACTGCAAACTCAGTATCTTCACCAATTACCTTAGCTTGTCTTGCAATTTGTGCAGCTAAGTCATTGTGAGGTAAACCAGAACCTGAGAATATAGGTAATTTTTGGCCTCTAACTAAAGTGTTCATACCATCAATAGTAGAAATACCAGTCTGAATAAATTCTGCAGGAAATTCACGAGCAGAAGGGTTCATTGGGTTACCATTAATATCTAATTCTTTTTCAGGTATAATCTCTGGACCACCATCAATAGGTTTACCAGTACCATCAAAAATACGTCCCATCATATCTAATGAAACACCAATCTTAGCTGTTTCACCAGTAAAACGAGTTTTTGTATTTTTAGTATTTAAATCACTAGTTCCTTCAAAAACTTGGATAACTGCAATATCTGTTCTAACTTCAAGAACTTGACCTCTTCTGTTTTCGCCATCGGGTGTTTCAATTTCTACTATCTCGTTATAAGCAACACCTTCCACTCCTTCAACAATCATTAAAGGACCAGCAACCTCAGTAACTGTGGTGTATTCTCTTGTTTTAATATCAGTATTCATTTTTTACACCTCACCACATTGTTTAATAATCTCTTCTTGAACAGATTTCACCTTTGTAGGGAAATCATCTTCAGCAATAAATTTTAACCTACCAATATCTTCTTTAACACTTAATCCAATAATATCTTTAGAGTTAGCTCCTCTTTCTAAAGCCTTATTTGCTTCTTTTTGGAATAGTATAATTGTGCTTAAAAGTTGGAATTGTTTTGAAGGAGAACAGTAAGTATCAACTTCATGATAAGCGTTTTGCTGTAAGAAATCTTCTCTTAACATACGAGTAGTTTCTAAGGTAACTTGTTCACTATCTGGAAGTGCATCAGGACCTACAAGCTGTACAATTTCTTGAAGTTCAGATTCTTTTTGTAGTAAAACCATAGCTTCATCACGAGCAGACCTCCAATCTCCCCCAACAGTTTCTTTCCACCATTCTTGTACACTATCAACATATAAGGAATAACTTTGTAACCAATCAATTGAAGGGAAATGACGTTTATCTGCAAGAGACGCATCTAATGCCCAAAATACTTTACAAATACGTAAAGTGTTTTGTGTAACTGGTTCAGATAAGTCCCCACCAGGAGGAGAAACAGCTCCAACAACAGAAACAGAGGAAACTTTACTTTCACTACCTAATGTATTAACTCTTCCAGCTCTTTCATAGAATTGAGCAAGTCTTGAAGCAAGATATGCAGGATATCCTTCTTCACCAGGCATCTCTTCAAGTCTTCCTGAAATCTCCCTCATAGCTTCTGCCCAACGTGAAGTTGAATCTGCCATAAGAGCTACATCATAACCTTGATCACGGAAGTATTCAGCAATAGTAATACCAGTATATACACAAGCTTCACGAGCTGCAACAGGCATGTTAGATGTATTAGCTATAAGAACTGTTCTATCCATTAAAGGATTTCCAGTTTTTGGATCTTCAAGTTCTGGGAACTCTAAAAGTACCTCAGTCATTTCGTTTCCACGTTCTCCACATCCAACATATACAATAATATCTGCATCAGACCATTTAGCTAATTGTTGTTGTGTAACAGTTTTTCCAGACCCAAAAGGACCAGGAATAGCAGCAGTACCACCTTTAGCTACAGGGAAAAATGTGTCTTGTGTTCTTTGTCCAGTTACAAGAGGAACATCAGGGTCAAGCTTATCTTTGTAAGGTCTACCTTTCCTAACTGGCCATTTTTGTAACATTTGAACTTTTTTAACATCATCAGCAGTTTCTATCTCAGCAATATCTTCTTCTACTGTAAATTCACCACTACTAACAATGCTTTTTACTGTACCTTCAATAGTTGGAGGAAGTAAAATCTTTTGGAGAACTGCAGAAGTTTCTTGTACTTCTCCAAGAACATCTCCACCTTGTACTTTATCTCCTACTTTTGCTACTGGTTTAAAAGTCCATTTTTTCTCTTTATCAATAGATGGTACATCTACACCTCTTTCAATAAAGTCGCCAGTTTTTTCTTTAATAACTTCTAGTGGTCTTTGGATTCCATCAAAGATTGAACCCATAATACCAGGTCCAAGTTCTACAGACAATGGTCCACCAGTACTTTCTATTTTTTCACCAGGTTTTAACCCAGCTGTTTCTTCATAAACCTGAATAGTTGCAGTGTCACCTTCAAGCTCAATGATTTCACCAATAAGCTTGTCGCTACCTACCTTAACCATTTCATGCATTTGAGTTCCTCTCATACCATCTGCGATGATAACAGGACCTGCAATTTTAATAATATTTCCTTCAGTAATCATTTAACCATCTCTACCCCAATAACTCTTTTAATAAGTTCACCCATAGGATCGCTTTCCCTATCAGATGGGCCAGATTTATCTGGTATTTCAATAATCATTGGTAACACATTGGAACCAATTTTTTTCTCCATGTATTTCCTAATATTATCAGCTATATTTTCTGTGATAATTATAATTGAAACTTCATCATTAATTAATTCATCCAATGCATTTTCTGCATCTTCATTTGTTTCTACAACCTTACTTACCTTTACTCCACCAAGTTGAAAACCTGTAACAGTATCAAGATCTCCAATTATTGCTACAGAGGACTTCATACTAACATCTCCTGAATTTCAGATACTGAAAAGTTAACCTCTCTTTTAGCACGTAAAATAAGTTTTAAATTTTTAATCTCATTTTCTTTCTTTGTTAAGTAGCTAATTATTGGACCTACACCTAAAGTGTTTTGTATAGATAATGACTTTGCAGTTTCATAAACAAAATTATCCAATGCTTTTTCAAGAACTTCGAGAGAATTTTTTTCATTATATTCTGGAAGAGACTCAGAAAGCACTTCATGATAATCAGTTCCTTCTAACCTACCAACAATATCTGAAACACTATCAGATTCAAGAAGATCTTTCATTTTCCATTCTCTTATTTGATAACCACTTTTAATTAAGAAAGAACCTGCTTCATCAAATGATAAATTATCATTTTTTGCCCTAATTATAAGTTTTAGGTTAGCTACATCAACTTGAGCACCAATAAATTCATGTAATAATCTACTATTATTATCTGTAGCAACTGCAGATTTTGATAAGATACTTTCTAAAAAGTATTTATCTAAAGCAGACTCTAAAGGTAAAACCATCTTTGATTCATTATAAGTTGGAAGTGCATCTTCAAGTAAAGTCGCATATTCAGTTCCATCCAAACCATTTATAATATCACTTACTGTTTTAACATCAGCTAGTTGTTCAAAAGTTTCATAATGATTTCCAACAGGTATTAAGAAATTTAAAGTCTCTTCTCTACTCAAACCCATTTCTTTAGCAGCAATGAGGCTTTTTATATTTGAAATATCAACTTTTTTAGCTAGAAGAGAAAAAGTATCTTTAACTGAATTTGGGGCTATTCTTGAAATTAAATTATATGATTCAGCAAGCTGAACATCTAAAGCCTTTTCAATAGGGTATTTATCTACATAATCGGCATAATCCTTAAAACCCCTAAGATAATTTGTAACTTCTTCAATATTATCTGCTTCTATTATCTCAGAAAGTTGCTTTTCATTGAATAATCTTCCTTTTCTAGCTCTAACTCTAGCATTAGGTTGAAGATAAGGATAAATATCCAGTACAGGCCTACTTGCAACAATAACAATAACTGCTCCAATAGCCAAAAAAGCAAGAATTACTATAACAAGAAATGCTTCAGTAGGGATGCCCAAATTGTTTATTATTCCAATTAATTCATCAGCCATAATCATTCCTCATTATTTAAATAAAACTTTTGCAACTTCTGAACGTAAAGATTTTTTAAATCTTAACATTCTAGCTTCAATTGTATTGTTAACTTCAATTTCACCATTTTCAGTTTTTAATACAGCTCCCCCAATAGTTGAAATAGGTTCACCAATTTTTAATGTGGTTTCTTTTGATAATTCAGATTTAACCTCATTAGCAATATTATCAATATCTCCACTAACCTTTGAAATGTCTTCCTCTTTTAATAATACAACTAAGTTCCCACCACCAATTTCAATAGCGGCTTCTTTAATCATATCTTTTAAAGAATTTACATATTCAGCATCATTTGTAGATGCGATATTAGTTAAATCAGTAGTAGCTTTATCAAAAGCTTCTTCAATTAATTTAGCTCTTGTCTCTAATTCTAATCGACGAGAATTCATTTTAGCTTCAGATATTATCTGCTGATATTTCATATCGGATTGCTTTTTGGCATCTTCAAGTATTTTATTCTTTTCAAGTTCAGATTGTTTATTTCCATTATCTAAAATAGATCTTACTTCTTCTTCTGCTTGTTGAATAATATTATCTGCAGTATTCTGAGCTTCAGAGGTTATATTAGAGACAATTTTTTCTGTCCCAGAACTCATTTTTTTAACCTCCTAACCTAATATTCCGCCGAATACCATTAATAATATAGCAATCAAGAACCCGTAAATAGCTTGAGTCTCAGGCAATGCAGAGAATATAATACCTCTAGCAAACATATCATTATCTTCAACTACTGCTCCGATAGATGCAGAAGCAACGATACCTTGACCCATACCAGAACCAAGACCAGCAAAACCAACTGCAGCACCAACACCAATAGCAACAATACCTGATGTGACGTCTAATGAACCAGAACCTAATAATCCGGAAAATACTAACAAGAGAATAGCTACCAAAAACCCATAAATAGCCTGAGTTTCAGGCAATGCAGAGAATATAATACCTCTAGCAAACATATCATTATCTTCTGCTACTGCACCAACACTCCCTGCTGCTACTATTCCTTGACCTAAACCTGATCCTAATCCAGCAAAACCTACTGCTATTCCAGCACCAATAGCTGCTAAAGCAGTTCCTAAAACAATTTCTACCATATTTTGATCTCCTTATAATATTTAATTTATCTTAATTGATTTATTTAAATAATAATTAATTTAAGTAATAATTTAATCATTTTAATTAAACTATATTAAAACTATATGAAACTTAATAAAAATTTATGACATTAATATTTTTAATATTAATATTAATTATCACTTTTTAATTTTGTATAAACTCTGTTTACACCAAATGCTTGGAATTTATTTTTACCAGTCATGTAGAATTGAGAGAAAAATTCAACATAATTTAAACGAAGTCCTGAAATAAATGCACCTAGACTTTGGAAGAGTAAATTCACAATGTGACCAAAAATAAAAACAATTACTGCAAGAACAATTCCTATAAATGGAATCATTTCACCACACATTACTGTTAATATATTTACGGTCATAGCAATTCCCCCTGTAGAAAGACAAAGTGCTAGTAAACGTGAAAAGGAAATTATATCTCCCATATATCCAAATATATCCATTATTCCATAAGCTCCTCCACCATATAGTAAAAGACCTAAACTTGCAACAAGTAATGCTCCACCAATGGCAAATCCTATCATTCCAATAGATGGTATTATGAAGCCTAATGCTAAAAATACAATTCCTGCTTCTAAAACAAACCAAACGATTTGAGCAGTTAATGCTTCTTTTTTATTTCCATACCTATAATTGTTGATTGCACCTATTATAAAACCAATATTCAAATATATAATACCAGTTAATATAGCCATCATCAATATATGATCTGGATGTCCAAATGCATCAAACCAACCAATTGTAGTTGGTAAAGCAGCTCCTGCAGCAAAAAAGTCAGGTAAAAGCAGTGGGAAAATCCTACCATAGAAATCTCCAACAAAACCATTACTTATAAGTGCCAGAACAAGCGTCCATATACCACAAGCAATTAAAATTAAACCAAAACTTTTCATAGTTTCGCTTCTCTTACCTAAACCTCTAAAGATTATATATCCAATAAGAGCATCGATTATCCCATAAAAACCATCAGTTAAACAAAAACCAAAGAAAAATGGGAAAGATAAAGCTACAAGAATAGTAGGATCAATCGCATTATATTTTAATGGAGCATACATATCTACAAGAAACTCGTATGGTTTAGCATATGCAGGGTTATCTTTAAGAACAGGAACTTCATCATCATCATCTATTGTAGGTTCTTCGACCTCAACAACAGAATGTCCATCAGTAGATGAATCAATTAAAGCTAAAGTTTCATCTAATTTTTTTAAAGGAACCCATGCTTCAAGCATGGTTGTACTTTCAGTTTCACCAAATGTAGCAAAAATCTCATTTCTATCTTTTTCGATTTCTAACTGTTCTTTGATGATAAATATTTCATCATCCCATTTATCAGCTAATTCTTTCAATTCGCTAGATAATTGAGATTTTTCATTTTCTATAGATTTGAGTCTTGAATCGGCTGAATTTATTAGTTCATTAGGACTTCCTTCTAATCCATTAATTTCGAATTTTTCAAACTCAAATCTTCTTAATAAAGAATAAGCATCATTTTTATAACTATTTAAAAATTTAATAATAAAGATAATTTGATTTTTATCGTTGTCATTTTCTTCTAATATTAAAATATCATCACTAATATTTTTAATGTCTTTTTTGAATTCTTGAGCAGATTCAACATTTATCCTTCCTACAATATTAGAAGTGTACTTAGAATCCTCTAAAAGAGATAAATCCATGTCAAAATTTTTTAATTTTTCGGCTAAATCTTTTTTTGAATTAAGTTCACTAGCTTCTGTATCAAGAGCAGCAATTTTATCTTCTATAACACTTGTTTGAGACTCTACTTCACCTAAAATTGATTCTGCTTTAACAATTAAGCTATCAATATCAATTTCTTCAACTTCTACCTTAGTAGGAATAACAGGATTTATATAAGAACTAATCATGTCCTTAATACCCAAGTTGGGAGTTAATACATCTCCAAATAACTCTGAAATTCCAGTAGCTTTCATTAGAAGCGAAGAAATCTTACTAGTGAGTGGAGCCGCCTTTGAAGGCTTTAATAGCTGTCCCCATTCAGGATTTTGTTGAATACGTTCTGATATATCATTGATTTGAACAATACCCTCTTCATGTAACTTTTTAACAGTTACTGGAGAATATTCACTCAATGTTATAACTTTGAGTTTACGCATCCTTTCTGTTTGGAACATTATTCTCACACTACAATCTTTTTTCAATAAATAATATATAAATATTTAAATATTAACTAAATATTCAAATATTGAACTTATAGTATATTTTTGACAATAATTGAAGCAGCTTCGTCAATATTAGACCGAGATTCATTTTCAAAAATATTGACATTTTTTTCAGTCTTATCGATTATTAATCTTGCTTCTTTTCTTGCATTTTCTTCTATTTTAAAAATAATATCTTTAGCCTGATCTTTAGCTGATTCTTTAGCATCTTTAATGATATTATCAGATTCTAATTTTGCGTTTTCAATCATTTCAACTGATTTCGCTTTAGAATCATTAACTAATTCATCAGCATTATTTTCGGCTTCCTTAATCGTTTTAATAGCTTCCGATATCGCTGTCATAATTTACCACCATGGTAACTAAAATTTTATTACACCTTATATATACCTTTTTCTACTTGGCTTTAATAGAAAATCCATTTCATTTAATAAAATCTTTATTATTTTTAATAACTTTTTTTAGCTTCTTTTAATTCTTTAATCAAAATTCTTTTAAATCTGCTGAAAAGATATTATATCAATAAAAGAAAGATTTCAAAATTTAAAATTAAAATCTTAAAACTAGAATTGAAAATTAGAATCTTAAAGTTAAAATTAGAAATTAGACTTAAAAAATTAAAAAATCTTAAAATTAAGATGGATATTATTTAAATTAAAGTCAAATTAATTATAATAATATGAAATTATAATAATATGAGAAAAATTAAACTAAATTAAATTTAGATAATTATAATATTAAATAACTTAATATTAGATAACTATAAACTCAAAAATAAAGACGAAACTTTTATTAAATATAATAATAAAATATTTAAAATACTAGATTATTATAATAACTAGAATAACTAGAATAATTTATATTAAATACTAAATTATATTTAAAATTCATAGAATAATTTATGTGATATCATGATGCCTGAAAATGTATTAAAGAAAAGTTTGTTAACTCTATTAAGTGTTATTTTCATATTTATGCTAGGTTTGACAATTATATTTCAAGTCTACAATATAGTTCAATTGGGAATGCTTCTAATCATACTAATAATAGTAATTATACTTGCAATTGCAACTAAACTAGATAAATAGTCTTTATGCTATTATAAAGATAGGTATTTTTTAAAAATTATTTTTTAGAAATTATTTTTTAGAAATTATTTTTTAGAAATTACCTTACTCAACTTTATTTTTAATAAATTTAACAATTATTTATTTTTTTAAATTAGCTTTTTTGAATAATTAACTAAATAATACACTTACATATATATGTTTATATGTAAATTTACTGATTTTATAGGAAAAATAGATTTTAGCAGAAAATACATTTTAGCTAATCTTTCATTATTAATCATTATATTATATAGAAAAATTACTAATAATAAAATTATAATAATCCCAATCATTAAAAAAGGAATCAAAAGTAAGTATTTTCCTTTTTAAAAGATTATATCTAAAAAAGTAATAAAAATATTTTAATATAATATTTTACAAATAAAACTGATAAACAATGCTAAAATATTAAATTAAATATTTTATTAAGTTAATTAAAAAATAAAATCAAACTCTGAAATATAATTATAAACAGAAAATAATAGTCAGAAAATAAAATACTAACCAAAAAATGAAGTATTAAAAAAATTAATTATTTATCTCATTAAATTTATAATAAGAATATAATATAGGAACTATTAAAACTAAAATTATAGAAAGAAGTAATCCAATAATACTATAAACAATATTATTACTTAAAAATGTAGCTAATGTATATACTAATAAAACGAATCCTGCTATCATATATGTATAAGAGCCTAATTTATGAGTTTTTTTCCAAACAATATCATTTTTAAGAGTCCAAGGAGTTCTAATACCTAAAAAATGATTAGGCTTTATATCCTCCATAAAATAGCCAATAAAAATAAAAAAAACTGACAATAATATTAAAATTAAAGGAACTATATCAATAGGAAAATGAAATATATCAATAGACACCAAATTCAAAGGATTATTACTATCACTAAATTCTAGAGCCAAAAAAACTGGAATCCAACTTATAATAATAAAAAGAAAAGCTATTGCTGGAATCACCTTTTCTTCAATACTTCTATTTATATCTGACTCTCCATAATATAAATACAAGATATAAATAGCAATAAGGATAATTGGAATAATCCCCAATAGTGGGATGAACCATTTAGATCCAAAGGAATCTATAGATCCATATATATTAACATGAGTAGGAACAAAATCAGGAAGCCCAAAACTCACTAAAATTAAAGTTAAAAAATTCAATATAGCTAAAGGAAAAATAAATTGGATAGTTTTCATAATATCCTCTAAAAAAACTATCTTTTTCTTGTATTAAAAAATCTTAACATAGATCTAGGTAGTTTTTCAGCATAAGCTAAAACAGAAACTATTATAAAGAATATACCAATTACTAGAAAATAAAGATTGAAAAAAGGTTCCAAAAAAGCAACACCAACAGATGCAAAAATTATCCCCTCAACAAGTAAAATAGCTCTTTTCCATTCAGGTATGAAAATAATTAGTGGATAAGCTATACCAATTAAGAACAATATTGTACTTGTAGCTAAAGTATTATTGTTAAGAGTTGTTCCTCCAATATTAAAAAAGGGCAATAGACCCCATGTTATCATGATAAATGCGAATACAATTGAAAATTGTTGAATTCTACTATATGACATAAATTTTCTCCCCATAAAATTATAACTATTAAAAAATATTACATCTAAAATTACTATAAATATTAAAAATATTACATTTAAGAATATATAAATTATTATAAATTAAATTATTATAAATATTAAAAAATATTATATTTAAGATTAATATAAAATTATTATAAATATTATATTTAAGAATATATAAAATTATTATAAATAATAAATATTACTAAAAATATTATCATTATAATTAAATACCAAATAACATCTTTTTGGAGATATTATTGTTTCATCTTTTTTAATTCTTTCATTATTTTATCTAGTTCTGTCTTTTCAATACCTGAAATTTCAGATACTTTTGTTGCATTTAAAAGTTCATCTGAGTCTTTAAATGTTTGAATCATTTTTCTTTATCATCTGTAATATCACCACAACTTTTAATAATATAAAACGATAAAAAGTAAATATATAATTTTAAGGAAATTAAATATATAATCTTAAGGAAATTAAATATATAATTTTATAATATATTTTTATAATAAATTCCTATATTCCTACGAATAGTCAATATTCTCAATATTATTAAATTTAACAGGTTTACCTTTTTCATCAACAGTTTCTGTTGTAATTAAAACTATTTTTGAATTTTTAAATAAATTAAAAATAAAATAACCAATATAAACCATGCAAAGAATATATAAAACCAAGGAATTATAGCTAACAACGAATAAAATAAGGAATAGTAATAGTAAATGTATATAAATAGTTCCAAAGTTTCTTTTTTTAGCTATAATATGTTCAGAATCAGCTGACATGATTTTATATCCATTTTCAATGAATTTTTCAGCTATATCTTCCATATCATCGAAATTTTTTGCTTTCAATATTATAGGTTCTTTCATTATCTCACATAGTAGTTAAAAGTTTTTTAATTTCCATTTATTAAATTTCCATCTATTAAATTTAATCTTATTTAAATTAATTTTATTTGATTTTATTATTTTTGATTTTATTATGTTTAATTCTATTACATTTAATTCTATTATACTTAATTCTATTATATTTAATAATTTAATATTATTAATAGTTTTATAATTTCTATTAAGCTAATTAATTATTCTAAAAATAGTATATTAAAAATATCCTATAAAAATGTATCTAATAAAAAAACTATATAATATTATAATAATACATTTATAATAATACATGACAAAAAAATAAAAATATGAAAATATGAAATTTAAAAATAAAAATAATAAGTTTAACAATAAAATTATTTATAAACAACCAATTCTTCAATAGACTTTCTTGATGTATTTCTACCATCATCATTCGGGTATCCTAAAGGAGTAAATAAAACAGGCTCATATTCTTCATCAAGTTGTAAAAGATCTTGAGCAGCATATTTTTTAAAAGCACCAATGAAACAAGTTCCAATTCCCAAATCAGTAGCTTGTAAAATAATATGATTCATTACAATACCTGCATCAATATCACTAATATTTTTTCCATCCCATGGACGAGTCCAAGATTTAGCCGGAGCCATAGCTAAACACAAAACTATAGGTGCTTCAACAAACCATGGATGAGGATAAATCTTTTCCAAAGCTTCTTTATGTTTTTCAGTATCAATAACATAAATTTTAAAAGCTTGCGCATTCACTCCGGTTGGAGCAAGTATTCCTGCATTTAGGATTTTATCAAGCTTTTCTTTTTCAATAGGATCTTTTTTATATCCTCTTACACTATATCTTTTTTCAATAAGTTCTGAAAATTCCATTTTAAATCCCTTCAAGAAGTATATCAAAAATAGTATGAAATAATAAAAATTGTATTCTATAACTATTTAAACTGGTATAATAATAAGTAAATATTAAATAAGAAATAATTAGAAAGAATTAATTAAATTTAAGTAAAATTGAATTATATTTTCTTAATACCTCTACCTCTTTTAGTTCCAGGCTTCCTATAATGAGATTTAGGTCTTGTTCTTTTATTAGTTCCTTTTACTTTTGCCATATTATGTCACCTCCATAATTATAATATTTTTGTAAAGATAAATTCTATTTACCCTTATATAAGTTTTAGTTAAACTTTTTTAAATTTATTTAAATTTTATTTAAAGTTTAATTAATTTTTAGCTAAATTTTATATATATTTTTTATTTAAATTTTAGTTAAATTATTAACATTAATTTTTATATTTTCTATTTAATTTAAATATTTCTATTTTTCAAGAAAATAATATTACTAAATTAATGAACATGACGAAAAATGATATCAAAAATAGTATCTAAAATGTATCTAAAAAATATATATAAAATATAGAATAGTATATATAAAATATGGAATTATATATATAAAATATAGAATAATATATGTAAAATATAAAATAATGAAATATTTTTAATAATTTTAATATTTTTAATTTTAAATATTTATTTTATCCAATAGCCAGTTCGCTTATAAGCATAATAATCACACTGATATTCTGTCCATTTCCAGTTTAAAACATGACCCATTTCATGATAAACAACAAAAGGATCCATATAAGCAATAATAACGCGAGTTGCTTTAATACCATTATTATAAGTGATTCCTAAAGTATACTTAGTCCCAGCACACCCCTCATAAACATTTACATATTTACTTAATTCATTAATACTTCTTTCATAAGCATTTTTTGGATTAGAATAATATACCTGAATTGGTTTAGTAAGTAAAACTGTTTGGTTCCATTTTACATAATAAGGGATTGATTTAACATATATGTTCTTCTTTAGATAATTACCAGCAGAATCAAAAGTATAAACTGATATATTTAAAGTTCCAAGCACTTTATAATTAATTTTAGTATTTAAAGTCCAATTTTTATAATTTTTAAGTTTCTTATTATCAACATAACCATTGCATTTAAAATAGTATTTATTTCCTTTGATTTTTGCAATAACTTTTTTAGAACTACTATCTGCAATGTTCACAATATAAAAAGGTCTGCCTGCAATAACAGACTTAGAACTAGGCTTTATTGAAACTACTTTAGGAGGCTTATTATCAACTGTGAAATTAGTGTATTTTTTATATATATTGTTTTTAGAATCAAAAGCTTTAACATAGAGTTTATATTTTCCTGATTTATATTTTTTTGTATTCAAATAATAATACCAAATACCATTGTTATTTTTTTTGAATTTGAAAGTTTTTTTGCCAGAAACATGACCTTGAACCTTTTTAATAGATGATACAGTATATACCTTTATCTTAATTTTAGTTCCAGCTTTAAAAACAGATTTTGATTTTGCAATTTTTTCAATTTTATTTTTATCTTTATTTTTATCTTTATCTTTATTTAAAGTTTTAAAAGTAGTAGAAGTTGAATTAGAACTTAAACTATTAAGAGTTAAACTAGAGTTTGTATTATCGATTGTTTGGTTATTATTTTCATTATTATTTGTAGCATGGACAGCACTAAAAGAAACTAATATAAAAAATGATAGAATTAAAATTAAAAAAAGCTTTTTATGCAAAAACACCCCTCCCTATTCTAGAAATATTAAACCTCAAAAAGTTGTCCATAAATAATATAAACCCCAATAATCAAATATAGGCCTAAAAAATTTAAATTATAACTTATTATATACTATGTTATGTTTAAATTACTTTAATGTCTTACTAATAGTTTAATATATACACTATTTTAATATCTTGTGTCTATAATCTTGTGTGTATATTATTTTAATATTTTATGTGTGTATTATTTTAATATATTATATATCTATATTTTAATATATTAGTTTTTTACTTATTTTAAATCTAATATTAATAAATATATCCATAATTATTAAAACTTTTAATTATTAAAAACACCTATTATTTTTTAAATAAGTGTAAATAATCACCATATCCCTCTTTTTTAAGATCTTTAAGAGGTATGAATTTTAAAGATGCTGAATTTATACAATATCTTTTTCCACCTTTTTCTATAGGCCCATCATCAAAAACATGCCCTAAATGGGATTTAGCTATTTTACTTTTAAGTTCAGTTCTAACCATTCCATGAGAAGTATCTTTAGTTTCATCAATAACATCATCATTAATAGTTTTTGTAAACGAAGGCCAACCACAACCTGAATCAAACTTATCTAAAGATGTAAAAAGAGGTTCTCCACTAATAATATCAACATAAATTCCTTCCTCATTGAAATCGTTGTATTTACCAGTGCCTGGTGTTTCTGTTGCATTTTTCTGAGTAACTTCATATTCAAGAGAAGATAATTTTTTTAATCTTTCTTCTTTTTCTTCTGGAGTGAAATATTTATAATTACATTCATCGAAATCATAATCATCAATAAGTTCAGAGCTAGTAGTCTCAATTTCTAGAATATCTTTAGGAATTAAATCCAGATCAATATGACAATATCCACTAGGATTTTTGTCTAGATATTTTTGATGATAATCTTCAGCTTCATAAAAAGACTCAAGAGGTTTTATTTCAGTAACAACTGATTTATTATTAACTCCATTATTACCCCCATATCTTTTTTGTTCTTGGGAAAAAACACTATTTATAATAGCTAAATCTTTTGAAGCTTCTCTAGAACCATCTGAAGTATAGTAAATTCCAGTACGATATTGTTTACCAATATCACCACCTTGTTGGTTTAATGTAGTTGGATCGATGATTTTAAAGAATTCTTCAATCAATCGACGAAGAGAGATTATATTTTTATTATAAACAATCTTAACTGTTTCAGCATGACCTGTATCTATCCTACATACTTCTTCATAGCTAGGATTTGGAATAAATCCATTTGCATAACCTACTTTAGTTTCAACAACTCCTTTTAATTTTGAAAAGTATGCTTCAATTCCCCAAAAACATCCTCCAGCTAAATAAATTGTTTTTAAATCATTATTTTCTAAATCAATATTTTTATGAGAATCTTCCTTATCTGTTTTCTGTTTTTTATTTTTAAAAATAAGATCTCCTCCAAAAATTTTTCAAAATGGTTTTTAGATTTCCAAATTTTCTAATAAATTATCTACTAATAATTATGTATTAATAAGCAAATAACATTTTTCATTAAAATCATGTTAAAATTTTAATTTGAATTATAAATAAAAAATATCATTAATAATAAAATTCGTTATATTGATAATAACAGTAATATATGATAATATTAACTATAATACTAGTAATAGTAATGATATCAATATAATCATACTACCATTAATAGTAATAAAAAGGAACAATAAAAATAATAATAAATAATAACAAATAATAATTGCAGTAACAGTAATAATAAAAATAATAATAAATAATAACAAATAATAATTGCAGTAACAGTGATAATAAGAATAATAATAGTGATAATAGTGATAAAAAATTATAATAATAAAAATAATAACAATACGAATAATAGTAATGATGATAAGAAATATTACTGAATAATTACTAAAACTGAAAAATATAACAAGTAAATGATTTTATAAAAATCTAAAGAATATAATAATATTAATCGTCTATTGACTTGTTTAAATCCCCACAATAAGAAATATCACTAATATCACAAAATTTTCTAAATTCTTCTTCATCATTAACTTCTTCAGTTACATGAGCAATAATCCCGGGAATTCTACCAATCATAAATATTCCAAAACCTTCATTACTTGAAAATCCCATATCAGAAAGTAATGCTCCACTTGCTCCATCAACATTGATATTAATCCCTTTTTCCTTGAAAAGTACTTCTTCAATAGCTAAAGCAAGCTCACTATGTGGCCCAATAAAGTTTTCTTTTTTAGCTAACTCCATTAATTTAGCTCCACGAGGGTCTTTATTATGATATCTATGTCCAAATCCTGGAATTTTCTTATTTTTTAATTTATATTCATTTATAATGTCATTTGCAATTATATCCATATTTTTATTACATTTACTATAGTTATTATGATTATGGTTACGATTATGGTTATTATTATGGTTATTATTATGTTTATTGTTATTATTAAGATTATTATGAATATAAAAATCAGATTTTATTAATTCTTGAAATAACTCCATAGAATCTTCAATCGCTCCAGCATGGTTTTTTCCAAAAGAAAGTAATCCTCCAGCTAAAGATACATTTAATGGAGATCCAGAAGAAGCTATTAACCTTGAAGTTTGAGTACTGGGAGGAGTTACTCCATGATCACAAAAAGATATTAATATATGATTAAGCATTTTAGCTTCCTTAAGAGATGGTAATTCTCCCTTTAAAAGTAGATAGACCATTTCAGAAAAACTAATATTGTTTATTAACTCTTCTTGAGGATAACCTCTTGTAATAATCTTATTTGGTTGAATATTAGTAATAGAAGTTCTTATTCTATGATTATCAGTGCCATTATTAGTTTTAGTTTTAGTTTTAGTATTGATTTGAGTATTGATTTTAGTATTAGTTTTAGTATTAGTTTTAACGTTATTTTTATTGTTAATTTTTGATAGTTTTTCTTCTATTTTCATTTAATCCACCTACAAATAACTTAAATAAGTAAATAACTAATTAACCTAAATAACTAAATAACTAATTAACTAAATAATTAAATAATTAAATGATTAGATAATTAAATGTTAAATAGTTGAATAGTTAAATGATAGAAATACTAGCTGATCTAGGTTCAACAAAACAACAAGGACGAGTAGCTAATATCCTAACACCACTTGCTCTTTGAGGACCTATTTTTACAAATGATCCAAGAACAGTTGTCTTTCCACCTAGCCCCATTGGTCCAATATTAGTTTTATTAAGCTTATTCGTTATATAATCTTCAATTTCTGATTGATAATTTAAATTACCACAAATCATAGCTTTTATCATCAAAGAATTAGCTTCAAAATGTGTTCTCCCAATACCAATAGCAGGTATAGAAGGAGTACATCCTAAAAGTTTCAAAGTACCTTCAAATCTCCCCACAGCCACATTTAAAACTTCTTTATAGTCCCTTTTATGGAAAACCCTATAAGTTTTAGCTCTTATTTCTGGGCCTCCTCCCAACAATAAAAGATGAATCTTAATCTTATCAGACAAATCTTCATCATTAGAGTTTTCTATTAAAAATGAAGGAGTTACAACCTTTTCACTTTCATCATAAAGACCTTTAGATTGGTCAATCCTTTCTATATCATTTCCTCTAACCGCCATTGGTCTACCAGGTAAACTTTTGAGGCCATTAGCTATTCCTTCCTTTATTGATTCTAATAAATCTGAGGATAAAGATGTATTTTTACCTAATTCTATAAAAACATGCGGAATTCCAGTATCATCACAAAGAGGAAGTTTTTGCTTATTTGCAATTTTTGCATTTTTAAGCATAAGTTCCAATGCCCATCTTGCATTCTCATTGGTTTCTTGATTTAAACTTCTTTTAAAAGCAGTTATTCTATCTTTAGGGTAAGAAGTACTTGCTTTTATCAATTCTTTTTCTATTTTTGATGATAAATTCATAGTATCATATAATATAGTATATTATAATATAAAAGTTTCCAATCTAGAAAAAATTATTCACAAAAGATAATTATTCAGTTAGAAATGATTAATTATCAATTTAAAAATAATTATCCACTAAAATATAATCATTCATTTAGAAACAACAGCTTCTGGATAATATCTATCAATTACATTTTGAACTAAGAGAACTTGTTTGATTCTTTTTCTAGCTTCAACAGATGTAGTTTCCCAATTATGATGTTTAGCTACCGATCCTCCTGTTTTTAAATAAACTGGAGAACCAACCTTGATTATTTCAGGAACTTCATAATGACGTATAAAGCCACCAGTAGACTTTGGATTTTCAGTGTGAATATCAATAGGAATATCAATTGCATCCCTAATGCTTCCAATCATAGAAATAGATAAATCTCGAACAGGATTAAAAGAATTTAAACCAATAGATTCAAATAATTTTGCAGAAGCAGGATTAGCAGCACCCGCATGTGCAGAAAGCTTAAATTTAGTGTCCTTAGCTATTTCTCCATTTTCTCTCATTTTAGCTAACACCAATAGAAGACCTTCATCATAAATTACTATCCCTCTAACTCCTAGCTCTAATGCTCTTTTTACATCTTCAATTGCATAAACTAAATTATCATAACCTCTAAGACGATATCCTATCCTTGAACCTTCTTTAGTTTGAGCTGTAGCACTAGTATCATATACAGCACGAGGTCCAACACTTAAAAAAAGATCTAAACTATTATATTTAGCTAATTTAACCATTTCTTCAATTTCTTCATCAGTTAAAAACATGATTCCTTTTGTCTGGGTCACTCTATGAATTTTAACATCTTTTTCTTCACAAGCAGAAATTAAAGAAATTAAAGCAGAAGGATTTTGAATACCTGGAACTTCAAATTTATACTGACTACCATCAGAAAATCTTTTTTCTGAAACATAATTAGAACTAATTTCATTGATTCCAAGTTTTTTAAGAGAATGTTTAGTTTTTTTCATTTTTACAACCCATAAAATATTTCATAATACCCTAATATTCTATAATGTTTTTTTAATGTTTTCTAAATTTTATATAAATAATTATTATTTAAATTTGATTATAAATTTGATTATTAGTTTGATTATTAGTTTAACTATTAGTTTAACTATTAGTTTAACTAAAAATATCTCCAAATTCTAAGAAGAATTAGTTTTTTGACAGGTAGGACAATAATAAATAGTTCCTCCTAAGTAAGATTCTTTAACAATCTTATCCCCACAAGAAGGACAAGGAATTTTATATGTTTTAGAAGATAATATTACTTCATAACCTCCATAATCTCCAAATAATGTTTTTTCGGTGTTTCTTCCACCATTTTTGGTCATTTCATACAATGTTCTTTTTACACTATTAAATAACCTCTTTTTATCCTCTTGAGATAATTTTTTAATCTTAGCCTTTGGATTTATCTTAGCATTAAATAATATATCTTGTAAAGAACCATTTCCAAGACCAGAAATTCTTTGTTTTGTGGCTAAAAATGATTTAACAGATGAATTAGCTCTTACTTCAGATAATAATCCTTCAAAATAATCCATATCAAAATTTTCAGATAAAGGAGAAGGTTTTTCCATAGCAATATCAAAATATTCATTTTCATAATCATTTTCTAAAGCAACATGAAGCTGAGCATACATACGTGCTGAACATATAAGTGCTGAAGAATCTTCAAATTTTATTAATAATTGGTGTTTTTTAGGAATTTCTTCTTCTCCATCAACATATTTAATAATTGTATCTTCACTTAAAACAATTATTACATCATCTTTTATAATTTCATTATTACCCTCAAATTTAGAATCATTAATCGCCGATATTTTAATTTGGCCTCCATATGCAAATGTATTTCCAATGAGTCTTCCTTTAAGAAGATTATTATATTCCTTAGGATCATTATAAAAAAACGCAAACTTATGATGATAATTGTTTGTAATAACACTCAAAATCTTTTTTCCTTTAATTGTTTCATTTAACTGATTTGCAAGAGTATTGCTTTCTGGAATTTCAATCATAAAATAACCTCTTTTAGTTTATTATACATTTAAATATTAACTGTTTTCATAAAATCAGCGATATTTGAAGATTCGATATTATCAATACTTTTTAACTTATTCAAATCAAAATTTGGATTAAGTGACTTGAATTTTTTCAAAATATCCTCTTTTGTAAAAGGATTTTCTGATTCACCTTTAGGAAGCATTATATAATCTTCATAAACATTATTATTAGTTTCAACGATAACTTTAGAAGGTCTATTATTAGGAGTTAACTTATTAAATTCTTCAGATTCTTTAATATTTATTATTTTAATTATATCATTCAAATTATGATCTTTAGCAAAATTTAAACAATTTAAATTGTTAATATCAACTTTATCAAAGCAAGAAATAGCTACTGCATAAGGTAAACTTTGCTTAATGTCTTCCTTAGATTCTGGATTAAAATTATCATGTTCACTAGCTATTTTATAGGTTTCAATAGTTATTTTTTTAATATTTTTAACCTTAAAATCAAATTTATTCTTAATATTTAAAGTAGTGTCTATGGAAGAATGTAAATGTCTACAAAAAGGGTATTTCTTCAAATAAACATCATTAATATGGAATTTCCCAAGATTTTCATATAGATATTTATGTAAATATTTATCTAAATATTCATCTAGAGGTCTATCTACAGATTCATTTAGAGGTTCATCCAGAGGTTCATCTAGAGGTTCATCCAAACAATGATTTAAATAATCTTGAATATTATTTGAACTACATAAATCTGTATTTTTAAACATTTCAAGACACATAGATCTTAGAAAGCCTTCTTCTCCATCAATAATAGATCCTGCCCCAGTAAAACCATTTTTTGCGAGAAATCCTGATAAAATCCCATTATAGACTGCATTTCCTATGTGGAGGTGTTTTCCCATTGTTCCTTTATGATCTGATTCAAGAAGACCAGAACTTTGAGTTCCACAAAGTCCAAGAGTGTTTATTGTTTTTTCTAAATCTAAATCAAGTAATTTAGCTACAACTGCACCTGCAGCAAAAGTTCCTACAGTTCCACTAGTGTGAAATCCCTGGTTTCTGTGTTGTGGATTAGCTAAAATTCCAAGAAAAATAGCTACTTCATATCCACAGATAACTGCCTCCAAAAATTTTTTTCCATCAATATTGTTTGCCTCAGATATAGCTATTGCAGGTGGAAAAACAACAGAACCTGGATGTATTTGTGCAAATCTATGGCCATCATCTAATTCAAGAGCATGTGCAGAAATACCATTTATAAAACCAGAAATA
The DNA here is from genome assembly GCF_002072215.1 of Methanobrevibacter arboriphilus JCM 13429 = DSM 1125. Classification (NCBI taxonomy): domain Archaea; kingdom Methanobacteriati; phylum Methanobacteriota; class Methanobacteria; order Methanobacteriales; family Methanobacteriaceae; genus Methanobrevibacter; species Methanobrevibacter arboriphilus. The sequence goes on along the minus strand of NZ_JXMW01000015.1, from coordinate 21,672 downwards.
GAAATATTTGAATAACCATTTCCAATAATAGAAGATTTTTTATTATTAATACCCTTAGTATTAGTATTGTTAATATTACTATTTAATTCGGTATTATTACTATTTTCCACATCATTACTATTATTATAAATATTCCTATTATTATTAATATTCTCAATATTATTAATATTATTAATATTATTACTGTTATTAATATTATTTATATTATTATTACTATTATTATTTAGAGTAGTATTAAAACCAAAAAGTTCTTCAACAGATTTTAAAGCTATTTGAACACTTTCTTCAAGAAATCCTCTATTAGTCACCCCTAAAAAGTCTAAAAAACATAGTTTAGCTTTTTCAATAGCTGTCTCAGGAATTTCATCATAATCTAAATTTACAATGAATTTAGATATTTCCTCTACAATCATAAAATTCATACTCTAATTATAAGCTAATTAAACTATAAGATAATTAAATTATATAATGATTAAACTATAAGTTAATTAAATTATAAGTTAATTATATACTTACAAGTTTTTTCTAATTATAATTTTTTACACACTATAAATTATATAATATTAATTATGATAATATTTATTATTTCTAATAATATTTATTAATTCTAATATTATATTAATTCTAATAATATTTATTTAAATAAGAAAATATAAAATTTATTTATAGAAATTTATCTATAGAAAATTATCTATAAGAAATTATATATAAAGAACTATTTATTAAAAAATTATTTATTATAGAATTATTTATTAGATGATTATTTAATGAGGATTATTTATTGAGGATTATTTATTAAAAAATTAAATTTTTATACTCAAAGAGGTTTTAAATTATGGTTATGGAATTATTAGCTCCTGCAGGTTCTTATGATGTTTTTAAAATTGCAATAAATCTTGGTGCAGATGCGGTTTACTTAGCTGGACAAAATTTTGGAGCTAGAGCATATGCAGAAAATTTTAATACCGAAGAAATTAAAAAAAGCGTAGAATATGCTCATTTAAACAATGTTAAAGTTTTTATAACAGTTAACACTTTAATAAATAACTTTGAGATAATTGATTTTTTAAAATACATATTTAAACTCTATAAAATAGGTGTTGATGCAGTTATTGTTCAAGATTTTGGGGTTTTGAAACTAATAAAATCTATTTTTCCAGAAATGAAGATACATGCCTCTACACAAATGTCATTAAATAATTACTATAGTGTGTTATGGGCAAAAGAAAATGGAATTTCTAGAGTTATATTTCCTCGAGAGATTAGTATTGATGAAATATCCAAAATACATACAAAATTAAAAGAAAATAATAAAGAGCTCGAATTAGAAGTTTTTGCACATGGAGCTCTTTGTTATTCAATTTCTGGAAAATGCTATATTTCATCATTAAATAATGGTAGAAGTGGTAATAGAGGGGCTTGCACACAACCTTGTAGAAGAGAATATATACTAAAATATAAAGGACATAAGGTTAGTGATGGCTACTTATTATCTACACATGATTTAAATCTCTCTGATGATTTAAATAAGTTAGCTAAATCAGGAATTAACTCAATTAAACTGGAAGGTAGGATGAAATCAGAAGATTATGTTGGAACTATTGTAAATTCCTATAGAAATATTCTAGATAAAAAAGAAGGTTCATTTAAAGATGATTTGAATTTTGTTTTCAATAGAAAATTTACAAAAGGATACATAATGAACCAATCTCCAAGTGAAGTTATGGGGCGTGAAAGTTCAGGGCATTTAGGATTATATATTGGAGATATAGTAGCTATAAATAGAGAATATCCAGAAATATTTGAAAAAATAGAAATTTCAAGCAAAAATAGTAGAAATAATAGAAATAGAAAAAATAGTAAGAAAAATAAAAATAATAAAAATAATAACAACACTAATAATAATAGTAATAATAGTATTAAGAATATTAATAATAGTAATAATATTAATAATATTGAGAATATTAATAATAATAATAATAATAATAATAATAATAGGAATATTTATAATAATAGTAATGATGTGGAAAATAGTAATAGTACTGAATTAAATAGTAATATTAACAATACTAATAATAAAGGTATTAGTAATAATAATAACAATATTCAAGAGAGAAAAAACAGAACTGTTAAGGAAATAAAAGTATCTAAAGAAAATCCTATCAATATAGAGAAAGGAGATGGAATAGCTTTTAAATATGGCAAAAAAGTTAAAGGAATATATATCGATGACATAATAGAACAAAATGATGAATATATTATCTTTAATACTACACGTAACATTAGAGTAGGAGATGAAGTTTATATAAGTTATTCTAGATCAATAAATAAAGAACTTAAAAAATATAAAAAAGAATTTATTCAATCAAAAATACCTATTTCACTAAATATATCTTTAGATAAAGAATTACATGCAAAAATAGAAACTAAATTTAATTTAAACAATGAAACTATCAAATTTAAATATAAATCCTCATCAAAATTTGAAAAAGCTATTAATCGCCCTATTACAAAAGAAGAAATAGAAAAACAATTGTCTAAAACAGGAAATACCTCATTTTTTATGAATGATATAGCTATTAATGATCTTCCAGACAATCTTTTTATCCCAACTAGCAGATTAAATAAAATTCGTCGTGAAATATTAGATGAAGCTAGTGCAAATTTGTTAAATTATTATAAAAAAGATAAAAATAAGATGAAAGATGCTAAAAGTAGATTAAATCGTTTTATTAAAAATTATAAATCTAAAAATATAAAAAATAATGAAAATAATAGTTTAAACAATGTTAATAGTTTAAAAGATAAAAATAACTTAAATAATAAAAATATCTTAAAAAATAATAATTTAAAAAATAAAAATAATTCAAAATTTAAGAATAATTTAGGATTATCTGTCTTTGTAGATACCCTTGAATTAGTTGAAATTGCTTCAAAATACGACATGAAGAAAATTTATTTTGACCCCTCTTATTTATTCAATAATCCTGAAGAATATTTTGAAAATATAGAACAGATATTAACCAATGCATTAGCTAAAATAACAACACAAGAGTTAGTTTGGGTTTTACCATCATTTATATCTGATGATGAGATTGAAGATTGTATGAAAGTTTTCAATAGTTTAGAAAGTAAAAAAATCCCAATATCTATAATGAGTGATATTCCTGGGGTTAATGATTTATTTAATTCTAATATGTATGGTAATCATACCTTGAATGTATGGAACAATTTTTGTTGTGAAGAATTAAGTGAATCTGGCTTTAAAAGCTTAATCTTATCTCCTGAGCTATCTTATGATGAAATGAAGATTTTAGTTTCAAAATACATAAAAAAGGATATAGATCTTGAAATTATTGCACATGGAAACTTAGAAGTAATTGTTAGTAATGATGATTTCTCTAATTTAAAAGATAATAAAAGTCTTAATATGAAAAAACAAGATTATGCTATACTAGAAGATAAAAAAAGAAAAAAATTTAAGTATAAAGTCCTATCTGATTTTAATAATAAAAGCCATATTATAAATAAAGATTGTTTATGTTTAATTGATGAAATAAGTAAGATTGAAAAGATTGGTATTGATTCCATCATATTAGACTGTAGATTTTCAAATAATAATTATACATCTAATACTATCTCAATATATCAACAAGGACTAAAAGACACAAGTAAAAAGAATCTAGATTCTCTTAAAAACCAAATATATTCATTATCACATTCTTATCTAAGTAAAGGAAACTTTTTAGATGGGCGTATACATGAAAAAAATAAAAAATCAAAAAAAAGTCATAATTCTAAAATAAGTCTAGATATCTAAAAGTAGTATATATTTAAAATTCTAATTTTTAAAATTATATATTTTTAAGATTATATATTAAATAAATAAAAAAATTGTACTATAAATAATTATTAAAAGTTTTAAGTGAATTATATGACAGTTTCAGAAATTATAACTACATTTAAGAAATTATCAAGCCCTGAAGATATTGAAGGAATGGCAAGATTTGGAATCACCCCTGAACATACTTATGGTTTAAGAATGCCAGTTATTAAAAAGATAGCTAAAAATTATAAAAATGATCATGAGTTAGCTTTAAGTTTGTGGGATATTAATACTAGGGAAACTAGAATTTTAGCTTCTCTTGTAGATGATCCTAAATTAGTTACACAAAAACAAATGGATAATTGGGCAGCTGATTTTGATTACTGGGAAATTTGTGATCAATGTTGTATCAATCTTTTTAGAAAAACACGATTTGCATATGATAAGGTATATCAATGGACAAATGAAGATAAAGAATTTGTTAAGCGTGCAGGATTTGCACTTATTGCTGTTTTAGCTGTTCATGATAAGAAGCAAGATGATGAAATATTCATCAAACTTTTAAATATAATTGAAAGAGAATCAAAAGATAATAGGAATTTTGTTAAAAAAGCAGTGAATTGGGCTTTAAGGCAAATTGGAAAAAGAAACGTGAAATTAAATAAAATAGCTATAGATAAAGCAGAAGAGATTGATAAGATAGATTCAAAATCTGCTCATTGGATAGCTAAAAATGCTCTTAAAGAATTAAAAGATGAAAAAACAATCCAAAGAATAAAGAAAAAATGAAAAACTGAGAATATGAAAATTAAAAAGATATAATTAAAATAAAAAATAAAGGGTTTGAAAATTAAAAACCCTTAAAAATTTAAAATATTATTTACCTTTTTTATAGGTTAAAAGACCCAAAGATAATTTAAAATATTATTTACCTTTTTTATAGGTTAAAAGACCCAAAGATGCTAATAATATCAAAATAACAGCAATTATTGGAATTCCTGTTTCTTTCATATTTGCATTTACATTTTGCTTATTATAGTTAGGTTCTGGAGTTGGTTGAGGAGTAGGTCCAGGAGTTGGTCCTGGTGTTGGTCCGGGAGTAGGTGTTGAGTTTTGTTTAACTAAAGCGTTAGCTACACTAGTTGAATTATTAAAATTATCTCCATAAACTAACATAGAAATACTGAACTCTCCATCTTTATTGAATTTACCATTAAAAGTCATCATTACTTCTTCATCAGGGTTTAAGTCACCGATAGACCAAATACCAGTATTAGGATCATAACTTCCTTTGGAAACAATAATACTGCCAGTGTTAAGTACAAATCCATCGGGTAGGTTAATTTTAACTGAAACATTTTTTGCAATATTCGGACCATTATTTTTAACATTAACAGTAGTTTTCACGGTTTCATTAACCCAATATTCATTTTTATCAAGTTTAATATCACCAGTAACATTAGTATCACCAACAATTAGTTGACCATTTAATATATTGATATCATAATGGACAAGAACTGTTCCATTAACTGTTGAAACATTCATTTCATTACCAGAATATTGACCAGTTACTGGAAATATACCTTCTGTTTCATTAAAATAGTAAGTAATGTTTGCATAGCCTTCTACAACTTCAACAATTCCTATAAGTACTCCATTAACATAGAAAGAAATATTTCCATAAGAAACAGGATTACCCATATCATCAGTCAAAGTAGCAAAAATAACAACATTAGTACCAGTATCAACTTTAACAGTGCTATTATTAAGGTAAGTTAAATTTAAAACCCCCATAGCACCATAATTGAGTATAGCATTACCCATAATACCTGCAATATTACCAGACATTAAGTTACCAGAAAGATTCATAGCTTTACCACTAAATATAGCTCCACCATATTCACTTGCATAATTATTGTTAAATATAGAATTACGTATATTTGTATACCCAGAGTTAGGATGAGTATAAACTGCCCCACCATATTTTGTAGCATTGTTACTATTGAATAAAGAGTTAAATATGTTAAAATTGGCAATAGCAGAGTTCATAACAGCCCCACCATAACTTGCATTATTATCTGTGAAATTACTGTTTAATATTGTGAAATTCGCTCCATTTTGAGCCATTATAGCTCCTCCAAAGAATCCCGAAGTATTATTTGTAAAATTAGAGTTATTTATTATTACAGTATCTGAGGTAGTATATATAGCACCACCACCCCAACCAGTAGAAAGAGCTATATTATTAATGAAATTTGAATCTGAAACATTTAAATTTCCAGTATAACTATAAATTGCTCCACCACTACCAGTCGCAGTATTATTAATGAAAGTAGAACCTATAATACTAGAATTAGCATTATTACGAATAGCACCACCATCTCCACCAGTATTATTAATGAAAGTACAGTTTATTATAGTTAAATAACCATTAGAGCCTATTGCCCCACCATTAGCATTTTTTATGATTAGGTTGATTAAAGTTAAATTACCATTATTATTAAGAAACCATGTACCTTGACAGTCAATTATTGCTTTATTGTTTGGGTTTTGGCTTTGAATAGTTAAATTCTTGCCTGAAGGAACATTAACATTAGTATTGTTAACTCCAGTATAAGTACCATTATTTAAACTGATTGTATCATTACCAAGACTTCCTTTAATACCTTCACTCGTACTATTATCAATAATAACATCAGCAGCAGATAATCCACTACTAAAAATAATAGTAAACCCCAATATAATTGTTAATACTATTGTAATTTTTAAAGCTAAATTATTATTTTTTCTAATTTTTAAAATTTTTTCACCCCCTTTTAAATAAATAAATGAAAAAATTAAAATTTTAATATTAGGATATATAAAATTTTTAAAATATATAAAAAATCATTTATATCACCTATACAATATAATACGAATTTAATATAATATAAAATTATCTCTAATTAATCTAACAGATTAAATAAATAAAAGATTAATGTTAAAAATAGTAGATAAAAAATTTACAAAAATATAATTATAAATGTATAATTTATAAAAAAAGTTTTTAATAATATTTTAATAAAATATTTTCAGAATATTATTTTATTAATAATATTTCAATAATAGTTTATTATATAATTTTAGTTTAATAATAGTTTATTATAATAGTTTTAGTTTCATGATAATTTATAATAGTCAATAATACTAATATTTTTTTTATTGGTAAATGAATAGATTATTACAAATCCATTCTACATAGAGGTTTAGCTAAATGTCTCCGAGCAGATACAGGAGTTTCATAGAATTTACCTTCAATTAAATCCCTTTTTTCATCTTCGACAATTTTTTTACCATTAGGTAATTTATTACCACATTTTTTACATTTAAATCCTTTATTTTTCCCTGCTGAAGTCATTCTTTTACCACAAACACAGATAGGATTTTTAAAAACCTGTTTATTTTTAAGTTCTATTATTCTAATTTTTTCTATATTAAAAGTTCCACCACAACCTATTCCACCAAATAATTGAACTTGGTCTCCTGTTTTCAACTGTTTTATTATTTTTCTAAATTCTTTTGTTGGTTCATATCCAGCTACATCTATTTCACCAGAATCATCCCCAAGCTTAAAGAAAACATGCCCCCCTTCAATTACATGAGGATCTTCTTTCACATATCCAGTAATAATATAGCATCCATATTTTTCCATGTCTGAGATTTTAGCTATTTTTTGAAGATGCATATCTGTGTGTTGGTTTGTTTTAAAAATACAATAACTTTCAATTGGTTCTTCTGTTTTTACTATGCTTTTAGCTAATTTTAACCCCTTTAATGATTCTCCTCTTATTCCATATAGGATAGGACATGGAGTTCTAGGTTCAATAGCTATATAATCATTTTTTAAATCTATATTTTCAAAAGTATCAGTAACTTCCTTATCCATTAAATAAACTGAGTCTTTATTTATCTGTCTTTTTTTACCATAATTTTCTTTTTTTCTATAAGCTAAAAGTTCATAAGTATAATCTTTAAGTGGACAAGATATAGCTGCAAGAGATCCTATGATTCCTCTTCCTTTTTTAAATTTGTGAAATTCTGCATTTATCTTATTTAGAAACTTTTCTGCTTCTTTAATTGAGATTATTGAATAAATAGCTTTCATTGCATAATTTTCCATTTCTTTTGTGATTTCACCTTGAAAAAATACTATTCCAGGGTTTGTATTATCACATGATGTTTCAGATAACTTTTCTACATCTTCAAGAACTATTTTTTTTATTAGATATATTTTTTCTTTACTAAATCCATCAATATTTATCTTAAAAGATACTCCCCCATTTCCACGAGTTTTAAATCTTGCAAATGGGTTTAAACGTATTAATCTAGGAGACCCTTCAATAAATATTTTCTCATCTCTCAACCTATTAATGATATGACAAGCTAAATAAGTTGTACACATACCTTCTGGAGAGTCTGTGTCATCAATACCAATGTGTAAAAAAATAAATATCACCTAAAATAAGTTTTCCCAATATAATCTTTATGATAATATAATTTTTATAAAAATAAAAGTTTAATAAATATTAGACTATTTACTTAAATATCCTTCTATTAAATTCCTGCTTTCATTTAATGCTTCAAGTGGAATTCCTTTAGGCATAGAACCTAGTTCTCCTTGAACATCTTTTAAAATTCCTTCCCCTGCACCTAAAAACATTCCTTCACTAGCTATTCCAGAAAAGGTTTCTGGAGGAAGCATTGCAATAGCTACATTATTTCCTTCTTTAACTGTTAAATCATTTGTAACTACTTTAATAGCTCTTTTTCCAAGATTTACATTACAAATCATAAGCCCATCATTTTGATGATGGTGACTAACACTCATTAACTCCCCTACTTTAATATCAATTGCTACAATAGGATCATTTATTTCTCCAAACAATATCCTATTCTTTAATCCTAATATAGTATCAATGAAAAATCTTGCTTTAGCTATTGCTTCTTCAGCTTTTTCTTTTTCTTCTTTCGGAGTTTGAGCCATAAACTGATGAGCCCAGTCTTCTCCACCTAAGTATCTTAAAACTAAATTAGCTTTTTCTTCTAGATTAGCTATTTCTGGAGTATTTGCCAAATCTTCAGGATCTAAATATGAATAGTTTAAGACTTGAAAATCACTTTCCATGCTTTCAGCACTTTCTATAGCCATTTTCTTATTCCACCTTCCTCTGAAGCTACCACTTCTAGCAGTTCCAACAAACATATTAATGGTTTTTTGTCCAAGTAAAAGTCTATAATCTTTCGTAGTATCCCACATATACATCATCTTGTCTTTATTATTATATTATATAGAATTAATAAAAATTAATTAGATTAACTTAAAATTAATACAAATTAGTATTACTAATTTTTTAATTCAATCTTTAAATAGTCAAATATACTTTGTTAAAATGTATTATTAAACATTACTTTTAAGAAGATATTATTAATATATCTTCAAACTATAACATACAATAATTTTAAAAAAATCTAGAAAATATGAATAATATTTAAGAATTAGCCAATAAAAAATAACAACAAAAACATTAATTAAAAGAAGAAAAGTAAAGAAAAAAATAAAATAGGATAAAGAATAAAATAAAATAGTCATTTATAAATTTATACTTAATATATACTTAGTAAGTACAGTATATATTTAATACATACTCAATAAGTACAATATTTATACTATAAGAAAATTATTAAATAATTATTCTTGTTTAGTAAACTCTTCTTTTCCAACGAAACAGATAGGGCATACCCAATCATCAGGTAAATCTTCAAATGCAGTTCCTGGTTCTATTCCATTATCTGGATCACCTTCAGCAGGGTCATAAACATACCCACAAACTTCACATAAATAGCTAGCTTTCTTTTCTTCACTCATTTTTTAAACTCCCCAATTTATTAAACTTTATATTTTCGTTTATTAATTTCAATATTTATATAATCTAATAAAATTTACAGCCAGTATCTATAAAATGTTATTAATAGATAATATTAATAAATTAGTAATAAACTGGTATTTATATGTTCATTATAGTATGAATATTAAATATAAATTCAAAAAACAAATAATTATCTTTAACTTTTTCTATCTGCTTCTTTTTTCTCATATTCAGCTTTAGCTTTAGTTTTTTTAGCTTCATATTCAGTTTTATTTTTTACTTCTTCAGCTTTGTCTTGAACATCATCTTTCACTTTTTTAGCTTTCTTTTTAACATCTTCTAACATGCTATTATACCTCCAATTAGTATTATATATATTATGTATAAAAAAATATATAAATATTATTAAAATATTAAAAAATAGCACAAAAGTATTATACAAACTTAAAAAATTAATGTAATTATTAAAGCTAATTAAAAGAATCAATCTAATTATGAGCTAATTAATCTGATTATTAAGGCCAATAATCTAATTAATAATGTTATATATTTATTAGCGAAAAATTAATATATACGATTGTTATTATAAAAATAAAATAATTATAAGTAATAAATTAATACTATAAAAAACTAAATACTATAAAAAACTATTTATAATAAAATATACATATATTATAATAAGGTGATGAGGTTCACCTATTTAAACTGCCAGAATACTATTTTTTCTGGATGATGACCTCTACTAATAAAAAACAGAATGATAAGGCAGCATTATCTGTTAAATTAGGAGGCATGATCTAAAATCTTTAAATATATAAAAAATCATTTTTATACTTTTCACTATTTTGATAATTAATTTTATTGTAATATGATTAATGCATGAAAAAAAGATGAACTTTACCTCAACCTCAAAATGAAATTTAGTTCAATTTCATGAAACATTAAATCCAGCAATGAATTAATTCTCTTAAAATTATTCATTTTAATTTTTAATATTTTTAATATTCTTAAATTTTAATATTTCTAATTTTTAATGCTATAATATTATGATAAAGATATTCTAATATTATAATAAAATTATAAGAATTATATAAAAATTTAAAACTTTCTTTATTCTTATATTAAAAACTCTATTTTTAATTTAAAACATTTACTTAAATGATATTTTTAGAAGATTGATATAGAAGATTTAGGGTGCTAGATTTTTTTCTAGAATTGAGGGCTTCATTAGCCTTATTTTCATTATTTTTATGTTGGATTATTTTTTGTTTTTAAAAGTACATTTTTTATGAGTTTTATTTTATTTTTTAGGGTCTTTTAAATCGATAAATATAAATATTGGTATTAACAAAGTTTTATTGATGATAAAAATGAAAATACCAATTATTTATGATGAAAAAGACCCTAAATGGATATTGCTGTTGAATATATTTAAAATTATCGATTCTAGAAAAATTCATCAGGAATTCACTCGAAATGGAATTAAACCTGTTAAAAAAGGTGTTGTTAATTTTAAAATAGTTTTAATGAGTATGTTTTTCGCATCAGATATTTCATACGTTGTTAGTGAGCTTAAAAGAAGCCATGAGTTGAGAAAGTCTTTAGGATTTAATCAAGTTCCAAAATCAAATCAAATATATGAATTTTTGGCAAGATTTAATCAAAAGCAAATACTTGAATTCGTGATTAAAACATTAAATAAGGAATTTAAACCAATTAAAAGAGGAAAACGCACAGTTTTAATTGATGGAACCGATATACAGGTTGATATGAACTGGAACAAGCAAAATTACACTAAAAAATTTCTCGAGAAAAAAGGGCTTTATTGGGCCAAATCAGCTTCAAAAGGGTTTTATATAGGATTTAAATTAACTTTAGCACTTGATTATCACACTGGACAACCATTGACCATGTTAATACATAAAGGATCTAAGCATGACTCCGAATTATTCCCTGAAATAATGGAAAAACTAAGAAAAAGAAGAATAATAAGAAACAAAGACATTATAATAGCAGATAAAGGATATATAAGTTTTAATAATTATCGTGAGGGAATTTTAAAGTATAAAATAGTTCCATTAATATTTCCAAAAGAAAACATGAAAATAAACAAAATTTTAAGCCAATTCAATTATCCTTTAGAATATTTCAAAGTTAAAAACAAAAAAGAAGACATTTACAAAGAATTAGTTTCTAAATTCAAAAAACTAATCACCAAATGGAAGAAATTTAAAAAAATAAGAGGAAAAATCGAAGATTTCTTCAAATTAACCAAAAAAGGACTGAAAAATAACAAATTCCACAAATATACAAAAGAATCCATAGCAAAAACAAGTTATCTGCTTGTACTTTTAACAGGACTCATCATAAAACAAGGATACAACGAATCAGAGAGCATGCAAAAGCTCTCAGAAACCTAAAAATCTAGCACCCTAAGAAGATTATATTTTTTAGAAGATATTAAATAAGCCCTTCAAATATAATAATATATAAATAATTTAAAGGGTGAGAATATTGAAAGAATACTTAAAATATCAAAGAAAAGCAAGCAGGATAGAACTTTTCATAAGGATAATATATTTAATACCCATATTATTAATAATACATGTATATACTATCTTAGCAGGAATATGCCACTTAATACAATGGTTCATAGTATTAATATTTGGATTTAGAAACAAATATCTAAGTAAATTTGTTCAAGGATATGTGAAGTATATAATCAAAGTATTAGCTTATGCACATAACTTATCAGATGAACGCCCAAAAATACTACCAGAACCATATAGAATATTTTTTGAAAAAGAAGAATAGATAATCCCTTATTTCTAAGTAATATTCTCTTTACAAATATTTATTATTGTTAAATAGTTATTCTTACTTGAATAAATATCATTAATATTACTATTAACATTATTATCAATATTACTATTAATATTATTATTTGAATAGCTGCTATTAATTAAATAGGCGTTATTCAAATAACCATTATTACTTAAATAGCTATTATTATTTGAATAAAAATATTTAGTAAAGCTTAATATAATAGAATTATAAATATTTTAATTAATTTAGAGGTTAATAAATGGAAAAAGAAAAGATAATCCAACTAGTTGGACTTAGTATAGTACTTTTAATTGCAATATTAATTCTGTATTTCTTCCTACCAGTAGGCATGATTAGATTCATATTAGGACTAATTATAGCAGGAATTATTGGTTTAGTAATGCAGAAAAAGATTTTTGATGATAAAAAAACTTAGAATTCTTGTTTTTTATTTTTTATCTTATTTTTCTTTTTTTAATTGATATTTTTTGTTGTTATTTTTTATTATCTTATTCTTTTATCTTATTATTTATTTTATCTTATTATTTATCTTATTATTTATCTTGTTATTTATCTTGTTATTTATCTTATTTTATTTTTTATATTATTTTATAATCAGTAAACTCACCATATCTATTATAAGCTAAAATATCATCAACATTGTATGGTTGACAGATTATCATATGAAACAATCCTGTTTTAGCAAAGGTAAATAAATCTGTATCTGATGGTAATGCACTAGGTCCTGGGTGACTGTGAACTGAACCCCACTGAGTTGTCATAACTGGAAGCATTCCAGTATTTACAATAGCTCCTTCACCAGATGTTTGTGTTGGTAAAAATACTAACCCAGTAATGTGAAGAATCTCATTTTTAACCTCACCATCAAAAATAGCCATAAATTCATCAGGATCAGAACTCCTTGCATACCATATTATAGAGTCTATTACTTCACTATCTATGTGAACCTCACTGAATTTATATTTATTATTCCCAAAAATCTTTGAAAACAAGTTTCCTAATCCCATATTTGCACCGATTGAATTTTTATATATTATTTGTATCTTATATAATATCAATATTTTTAAAGAATTCTTTATTAAAAATAGTAATATTTTTATCTATAATTAAATTATTTCTATAAGATGGTTCTTCTCTATTTTTTATTGGATTTAATCCAAAAATCTTTTCTTTTTGTTTATAAATAGCTATTCCTCTTTTTTGATGAATAGGGACATTATTTAAATTGATTCCTTTTTCAAACAATAGCTGATGAATATCAGAAGATTTAAGATTTTTCAATTTTTGAGTAGCTACTTTAGGTGAATAATTTTTTCTTAATACCCAATAACCATAACTATTTATACAATTTCTCCAAGATTCATCCTGCCTCCATTTAAAGTATTTAACGATATCATCTTTATTAGCTATTGGAATAATCCTTGAATCAAACGAAATTATAATAGAATGAGTTGGTTTAAAATATTTATTTAAGTTAAGTGCCAAAGAACTAGAAGCCAAACTGGGAAAAACAGAGTTTAATTTTTCAATTCTTCCAGAAAAAGGTATTTCAGATAGTAATATATTTATTTCATCAGAAAAAGTGTATATGAATAATGGAGAAAACTCTTTAAAAATATCTTGAGATGTATTAATCATCGATTTAATGAAATTTTCATCGTATGGTTTTTTAAAACCTAAATTCTTAGATAAACTATGAAAATTTCTTCCATCTAACCTTAAAATTAATTTGAATCCTTTAGGAACTTTTAAATTATTATAAATTTCATATTCTTTCATATAATTCACAAATTCTTTCATAACTTAAATAAAGTGTAATTTATTTAGTATTTAGCTTATTAATATTAATTTTACTAATATTTAGTTTAATATTATTTATTTAACTATTATTTAGCTTATTAATATCCATTTTACTAATATTTAATTTAATATTATTTATTTTATTAGTATTTAGTTTTAGTAATATTTATTTTATGTAGTAAAATTTATACTTATGTTACCTAGACTTATGTCCCCATTATAAAATTCTCATTTAAACTTTTTAATAGTTTAATTGCTGAGTAAGCAGCTAACATACTGGTTTTAGGATTAACTTCACAAGGTAAATTCTCAGTTCTAGTTTTAAATTGACCAAAATCTCCTTCAACAATCACTTCATGGACATTTTTATCGACTTTAGGATCAACAATAATTTTAACATCAACATCTAAATTACAAGCAATACTAAGAGCAGCTGCTACATTAATATTTACAGGAAACATTTTAACAGCTTCTGATGCTTTTCCTTCATAGAGAATTTCTTCTTCATCAACAAGTTTTCCAAGAGATCTAGGTGGTTTTCTTGTAGTTAAAGTAGCCCTATTGATTTTTCCAATTGAAGCAGCTTTAATACCATCCAATCCAACGATAGCTCCTGATGGAGCAAATATTTTAGCATCATTATTAGTAGCAGCTTCAATCATGCGATCTCTGAATTTATTATCCATGAGAGCACCGATACTCATAATAATAATATTTTTACCTTTTTTTAAAACTTTAAGGCCGAATTTTTCAACAGAAATAGGAGAAGCAGCTTCTAAAACTAAATCAACATTATCAATCATATCATCAATATCTAAAACAGCTATTCCATCAGATATAGTAGCTAAATTTTCAGCCTTTTCCATATCATGATCATAAAAATATTTAATATCAATTCCACTATCTTTAGATAAAAAATTATTTAAAATGATGCTAGCTATTGCCCCACAACCTAATATTCCAACTATCATAAGACCACTTTATTAGAACTAAAAGTATTTAATAAACTTATTTAAACACTATCTAACACATAAAACCCATTTAAACGAAGAATTAAATAATAATTAAATAATAATTAAATAAGAATTAATAAATTAAACAATTTAATAAGTTAAATTATAAATTAAATAGAATACTATAATATAAAATAAGATATTATAATATAAATAAGTTAAATAAAATCTAAAAAACTTAATTAAACTTAAAAAGATTGATTAAAACTTAAAAGACTTAATTAAAATTTTAAAACATTAAATTTTAAAACTTAATAAAAATATCTATTAACATATTGTAATTTTATATTAAGAAATATTTATAATTTTATACTAAGAATTATTTATAACTCTATTAAAATCAATCTTATTAAAAATAATTTTATATTAAACATGATATTTATTAAAAAATCATGCATTAATATAAAGAAATTATTATATTAATAGAAAAGTTATAGTAATAAAAATGTGTTTAATATTTGTTGTTTAAATATGGAAATAATGAAAAAATAATAAAATTATGATTATTATATTAAATAACCTTATTAAATAAATATAAAATGATTATTAAATTAATAGATAATACATTCTAACAAGGCTAATGAAATCAACAATTCAAATAATAATTTAAGAAATTAACTGTTAAAATTTTTATTGCATTTGGTTTTGAGGCTCCTTATCTGGAACTTGACCCTGTGGTTGAGTTTGAGCTGTTTGAGATTGTCTTTGAATATCTTGAGGATCTATTAACATAATATCTCCAATAGCTCTGACTTTATCAAAGTCTACGTTAAGAACTCCTTCTTGAAAAGCCCTCATCTCATTTTCTTCTGGAACAAATTGTAATCCATTTCTAAAAATATCTCTAATTCCAACATTTTTGTTTTCAGGCTCTAAAGCCTTTACTTGAAGTTTAGAAATTGTTCCCATCCTAATATTGAGAACTACATCTACAACACGCCCAACATACTGACCTGTAATAGTATATATATCTAAATCATAAAGATTTGAAACTTCTACCATTTTTTCACCATACCCCTATTAATTCAAATTATAATTATTATTAAATGTTATTTGTAATAGTATATATCAAAAATAATTATATTATAAAAATATATAATTTTTATCAAATTATTTTTTTATTAAATTATTTTTATTTTTTATTGAAGAATTATAAACAATTTTATAGTTTGTTTATCGTTTTATTTTATCGTCATTTATTTACTAATAAAATATAATTAAGAATATATATTATCTTATTTTTGATAATATAAATAGTTTTGGTAATAACAA
Source organism: Methanobrevibacter arboriphilus JCM 13429 = DSM 1125 (assembly GCF_002072215.1). NCBI lineage: Archaea > Methanobacteriati > Methanobacteriota > Methanobacteria > Methanobacteriales > Methanobacteriaceae > Methanobrevibacter > Methanobrevibacter arboriphilus. The sequence continues at coordinate 5,008 of NZ_JXMW01000015.1, read as the reverse complement.
GGAAATCTATTAAAAATAATGAAATATTTCAAATATAAATAATAAAAAAAGATTTAAAAATAATGATTAAAATATGAATAATTTTTTCTAATATTTAGAAAAATAGAATAAAAATAATAAAAAATAGCTATCTAAAGATGAAAATAAAAATAATAAAAAATAGTTGAAATAAAATAAAAATAAATAAGAAATAGCTATCTAAAAATGAAATAAAAATAATAAAAAATAGTTGAAACAAAATAATAATAAATAAGAAATAGCTATCTAAAAATGAAATAAAAATAATTAAAATAAAATAAAAATAAGAATATAAAAATATTCTTAATTAAAGCTCTAATCCAACAGCATCAAAAACATTTTCAAGATTTCTTACTTCTTCCATAACATCATCAGGGATTTTTTGATCAACTGTCAAAATCATTATAGCATTTCCACCAGCTATATCCCTACCAACCTGCATAGTACCAATATTTATATTTCTTTCACCTAATTTTGTTCCAATAGTACCAATAGCTCCAGGAATATCATTATATTTAGATATAAACATGTGTCCTTCTGGTTTTACATCAACCCAATAATCATTAATTTTTATAATTGCTGGATCATATAAATCAGTTCCTTCTACTGAAAATTCATCATCATCAGTAATTGCCTTAACTCTAACTGATGAATCATATCCTTTAGAATCACAAGTTTTTCCTTCAGTTATACTTATTCCTCTTTCTTGTGCAATTGTTGGAGCATTGATCATATTAACTGGGTCGATTAAAACATGATTTAGAACACCCTGAAGAACAGTTCTAGTTAATATATCCTGATGAGGAGTTTCACTAAGTTCTCCACAATAAACAACTTCGATTTCCTTTATCTGACCATTAATAGATTGAGAAGCAAAACTACCTAATTTTTTACATAAATTAACATAAGGTTTTATCTCTTCATAAGTCTTTGAATCAACTACAGGCATATTTAAAACATTCTTTGGAGTTCCACCTTTTAAAACTTCAATCACTTCATTAGCCACTATAATAGCTGCATCTCTTTGAGCTTCCTTAGTTGAAGCAGCAATATGAGGAGTAGCTACAAGATTGTCTAAACTTAAAAGTTTACTTCCTTTTGGAGGTTCTTCTTCATAAACATCAAGAGCAGCACCACCAATCTTATCATTACTTAAAGCATCATACAATGCATCTTCATCAATAATACCTCCTCTTGCACAATTGACAACAAATGCATCATCTTTCATTATTTCTAATTCTTTTTTAGATATTAAGTGTTTTGTTTCAGGAGTTAATGGAACATGAATGGTTATAAAATCTGAAACTTTTAATACTGTTTCAAGATCAGCAAGATCAATACCCATCTGTTTAGCTACTTCTTTAGGTAAATATGGGTCATATACAATTACATCCATTTCAAAAGCTTTACATCGATTTACAACTTGAGAACCAATTCTTCCCATTCCTACAACACCAAGAGTTTTATTTCTTAGCTCAACACCCATAAATCTGCTTTTTTCCCATTTATCTTCCTTAACAGATTTATCAGCAATAGCTATTTTTCTTGCAGCTGTAAGCATCATACCCATAGTATGCTCAGCAACAGTAATTGAAGTTGATTCTGGTGCATTTACTACCATTATTCCTTTTTCAGTAGCTGCTTCTATATCCACATTATCTACACCTACACCAGCTCTAGCTATTATTTTAAGCTTGTCTGCTTTTTCAATTACTTCACGAGTTACTTTAGTTCTACTTCTTACAATTATTGCTTCATATTCAGATATAGTACTAAGCAATTCCTCTGGAGTTATATCAGTGTCAACCACAACTTCCGCTACTTCTTTTAAATTATCAATACCTTTTTGATTTATTGAATCTGCAACTATTACCTTCATTAAATTCACCTATATAATATTTTAGCTAAGAATTGGATGTAATAACAATAAACTATTATTATATATAATCAATTAATTAATATACCATTAATATTCTAAATTTAATATTCTAAACTTATATTATAAACTTAATAATAATATAGAATTATATACTAAACTTAATAATAATATAAACTTATATACTAAAATTAATATTATAAATATAAAATTTTAAGTTTAATATTTTAAGTTTAATATTTTAAATTTGATATTTTAAATATTAATATCTTAAATAATACTATTTTAAATACTATTTTAAATATTACTATTTTAAATTATAATAATATAAATTATAATAATATAACAATATAAAAATTCATAATAAATATAACATTTATAATAGATATAAAATATTAACTTTATCTAATATTTTTACTATGTTCAAAGTATTATAAAAATCTAATTACAAAACTATCAAAATTTTAGTATTATCAGAATTGCAAAATTATTAGTATTATTAATAATATCAGTATTATTAAATAGTATTATTAAATAATATTAGTAGTATTAATAGTATTAATAATATTAGAGATAGTATTAACATTATTAGCATTATTAATGTTATCAATCGTTTTAATGATAGTATTAATATTATCATTAGTATTATTATTAATATTATAAAAAATATAAATATAAAAAATAGAAAAAAATAAAAAGAGAAAAATAATCAATTCTCCCCAAATAAAATATAATTTTAAATGTGTTTTTAACTTCGTTTTCTTGCAAAAGTAACAGTAAAAATACCTACCAATAATAAAACAACAGCTATTATTGGAATTCCTGTTTTTTTCATAGAAGCATAAACTAAATCACCAGTACTAGTATTAGTATGTTTAGTATTATTAGTATTATTAGTATTGTTATTAGTGTTGTTAGTATTATTAGTGTTGTTAGTGTTATTAGTGTTGCTGTTTTTTACATTAAAACTAGAATCGTTAATGAAACCTAAATATATTTCATTTCCATTAAAAGTTAATTTAATATTGATTTTACCATTATGAGTTGGTTTATATTTTAAACTCCAAAAACCACTAGAATCAGTTCTTAAATTATAAACACGACCATCAAGTATAACAGTAATAGTAATATTAGCTAATGGATTACCGTTTTCATCATAGGCATTACCATTAATTGTTATAGTTTCACCTACTTTAATAATACTAGGAAGTTTTATAGTGGAATTAGTAGCTAATTTACTAACATTGAAAGTCTTATTTTCAATAAAACCTTCGTAATGGTTATCACCTTGATAAATCAATGATAAATCAAGTATTCCTGGCTTTTTTGGAGTATAATTTAAATTCCAATTACCATCAGAATCAGTAACTATGTTATATGATTCATTTTCAATAATGAGTTCTAAATTAGCATTTTTTATTGTATTGTTGTTCTGATCAGTTAAAAGACCAGAAATTAAAACTGTTTGATTAAACTTAACAGTCTCGAGAATATCAATAGTAGATCTACTAGATAACTTAGTAACATTGAAACTTGTAATATTAGTAAAAGCAGTATAATTCTCATTACCAACATAAGTAACAATAACATCAATAGTACCTGTACGATTAGTTGTATAATTAAGACTCCAACCACCAGTAGAATTAATAATAACATCATCATAAACATTACCATCAACACTAAAAGTCAAAAAATCAGAACCATTACCAACATAACCAACAAGCTCACCAAAAATAGTAACATTATCACCAATACTCACTGAATCTGGATTAACAACAATACTAGAATTAGTATCATTCAAAATCACAGTAAAACTACTTGCATTAGTAAAACCAGTATAATTATCATTACCAACATAGCTAACAGTAACAGTTATGTTTCCTGTGCGATTAGTTGTGTAATTAAGACTCCAACCACCAGTAGAATTAATAATAACATCATCATAAACATTACCATCAACACTAACAGTCAAAAAATCAGAACCATTACCAACATAACCAACAAGCTCACCAGAAATAATAGCATTAGTACCAATTTGAACACTAGCTACAATAATACTAGAATTAGTACTATTCTTAACAACTTCAAAACTAGTACTATTAGTAAAACTAGTATAATTATCATTACCAACATAGCTAACAGTAACAGTTATATTTCCAGTACGATTAGTTGTGTAATTAAGACTCCAACCACCAGTAGAATTAATAATAATATTATCATAAACATTACCATCAACACTAACAGTCAAAGAATCAGATCCATTACCAACATAACCCTCAAGCTCACCAGAAATAATAACATTAGTACCAATTTGAACACTAGCTACAATAATACTAGAATTAGTACTATTCCTCAACACTTCAAAACTAGTACTATTAGTAAAACCAGTATAATTATCATTACCAGCATAAGTAACACTAACAGTTATAGTTCCAGTACGATTAGTTGTATAATTAAAATTCCAACCACCAGTACCATTAACAGAAACATCTGTATAAAGATTACCATCAACAGTAACATTAACACCAGTTATACCAGTATAATTAGCTAACTGACCAGAAATAGTAACATTATTGCCAATACTCACTGGATCATTACTAACAATTATACTAGAATTAGTAGTTAATTGGGCATTAAAAGCTACATTATCATCTACATTATCTAAAGTAGCAGCTAAAGTTTGAACACCAGCTGTAGCTGTTGCATTATAAACAAAACCATCAACACGACTACTATTAAAATCAGCACCATTGAAAGTTCCATTAACAACAAAATCAGGTAAAAATTCAACACCATCATTACTAAGCGTAGTATTCAAAACTAACAACATAAAACTAACATTATCACAAAAATGAACACCATCCAAACTAGAAGTATTAGTAATATTCAAAATAAAATGATTAAGAGTATCAACACCCAAAATCATACCAGTAATATCATTAACACCCCACCAATTACGATCAAAACTACTATTATCATTATGACCAGTAATATTAACACCAAAACTTGCCAATATACGATTATACTCAACAGTAACATTAACCAATGAACCAACACTTAAACCAGCGAAATTCAAACCAGCATTAGTAGCAAAAATAGTATTACCACGAATAA
>NZ_JXMW01000014.1 GCF_002072215.1 Methanobrevibacter arboriphilus JCM 13429 = DSM 1125 | reverse complement strand
AACTAACATTATCACCAAAATGAACACCATCCAAACTAGAAGTATTAGTAATATTCAAAATAAAATGATTAAAAGTATCAACACCCAAAATCATACCAGTAATATCATTAACACCCCACCAATTACGATCAAAAATACTATTATCATTATGACCAGTAACATTAACACCAAAAGAAGCAATAATACGATTATACTCAACAGTAACATTAACCAATGAACCAGCACTTAAACCAGTAAAATTCAAACCAGCATTAGTAGCAAAAATAGTATTACCACTAACAACAAAATCAGTCACATTAGTAACACCACCACTAGTATAGAAATAAAAACCATCACCACTAGTAGCATTAATAGTATTATTCAAGAAATTAACACCCTTAACATTACCATTAGACAAATAAACATAAACACCATAACTAACACCAGTAATATTGTTGTTAGCGAAGGTTATATTGGTGTTGTTGCTGCTGTATGCAGACAGAGCAACACCAGGGCCGGATGTTCCTGTGATGTTGTTGTTGGCGAAGGTTATATTGGTGTTGTTGCTGCTGTATGCAGACAGATAAACACCATATGTTCCTGTGATGTTGTTGTTGGCGAAGGTTATATTGGTGTTGTTGCTGCTGTATGCATCCAGATAAACACCATTTGATGTTCCTGTGATGTTGTTGTTTTCAAAAACCAAATTAGCAGACGAAACAGGACTATTATAACTACCATCACCTAAATATACACCAGAATAAACACCAGTTATATTATTACCACTAAATAAAACATCAAAAACAGTCTTATCAGCAGATTTACCGAATAAAGAAACAGCACCACGATAACTAGCAGATATACTGGATTTAATAATATTATCCTTAATAACAACACCTGTTATAGGATTAGCACTACCACTACTACTTAAATTAATACTAACACCAGAAGTAGTAATATTATTATCACTAACAGTCAAATCACTACAATTAGATTTTATAGCTGTAGCATAACCACTAATAGTTAAATTAATAATCTTTACATTAGTAGCATTAATATTAAACAAAGTATCAACACTAGATGTTGTGAATTTAGCACCACCACGGTTTTTACCAACAATAGTAGCATTACGACTAATATTAAGCTGACCCCAATCAACATAATCACCATTAGCAAAACTAATCACCAAATCATTATCATTATCATTATTAATAACACTTTGAAACTGTTCAGTAGTATTAGCTGTAGTAAAATTATGATTAGCTGCACTAGCACTAGATAAAGCTAAAAAGATAAATAAAACACACATAACAAAAATAATTGGCTTAAAAAGTCTATTTATTGTAAACATTTTCGTTTTTTCACCTCCTGATCCAATCAATCAGTGTATATAAAAAATACATAGCACAATGAGAACACTCACTACGCTACAATAATATAATATAAAAAAACTACTATAAAAAACTTCCTACCCAAAAAAAATAAAAAACAATAGCTGCCCCCTGCCTTTAAATTAAAATTAAATGATTATTAGAAGTAATTAAAAAAATAGAAAAAATAGAATAATAATGAAAAAAGATAAAAACACAAAAACCCTTTCAAATAAAACGATTAATAAAAAAAGAAGCAAAAAATAATATAAGAAGTGAGATTCAATAGAAAATAAATTCCTATTGAATCTCTAGCTCATAAACATTACAAAATATTGTAATTAATTGTATATAAATTTTTCTATTTTTAATACTAATTATAAAAAAAGTAATATTTAAATATTTATTATTACATATTAGTATTATGGTATTACTAACCCTAAAGCTGTTGAAAAACATATAAAGAAGAAGCCTATACACAAAATCAGCTTCTTCTTACAAAAAAAAAGTAAGGAGGTGATACTATGAAAGATAATTTAAAAATATCAATACTAAACACAATAACAATTATCTTAATTAGTATTACAAAACTCCTTATTCTGATCTATAAATAAAGATTAAAAACGGGTTAGTATACCATACTATTCTCATATATCAACTCTTAAGATATAGAAAAAATCAATTAAAGCCAAATAAAAACTGATAAAAACTGGTAAAAAACTGATAAAAATATTGTTTTGCTTAAAAAAGAATATATTGCAAAAATCAGATATTAATTAAAAGCAAAAAGAATTATAATATAAGAAGTGAAATTCAATAGAAAATAAATTCCTATTGAATCTCTAGCTCATGTACAATATAATATATAATAATTAATTTTATATAAATTTTTCTATTTTTAATACTAGTTATAAAAAAAGTAATATTTAAATATTTATTATTACATATTAGTATTATGGTATTACTAACCCTAAAGCTGTTGAAAAACATATAATGAAGAAGCTCATGTACAATATCAGCTTCTTCTTACAAAAAAAAGGTAAGGAGGTGATATTATGAAAGATAATTTAAAAATATCAATACTAAAAACAATGACAATTATCTTAATTAGTATTACAAAACTCCTTATTCTGATCTATAAGTAAGGAGTAAAAACGGGTTAGTATACCATATTCTCCTACAAGCATGAAACTATAATATATAAAAAACCAATACCACTAAAAAACACTAATAAATTAAAACTTAACAAAAAAAAGAATATATTACAAAAAAAAGTATAATATAAGAAGCGAGATTCAATGGAAAGTAAATTCCTATTGAATCTCTAGCCTATACACAATATATTATATAATAATTAATTTTATATAAATTTTTCTATTTTTAATACTAATTATAAAAAAAGTAATATTTAAATATTTATTATTATATAACGAAAAATATCGTAAGATAAACTATAAACGTAAGAAAACACTAATAGTAAGAAAAATATAATATTATAATAAAAAAACATGAGGTAGTTTAATTATGATAAAAGCTGAAACAAATATTTATGACAAATTTCAAACCGTAATACCTAAAAAAATAAGAGAAAAATTAGGATTAACAAAAGATCATGTTATTGAATGGATTGCCGATGAAAATGGAAAAGTAGAGCTAAAATTTAGAAAAAAATTAACTGATGATGATGTAAAAGGCATGATATCTTTAAAAGAAAAAACAAATGCAGTTAAATTAGTAGACGATATCTATAAAAAAGGAGATAAAAAAATATGATATTCATAGATACTAATTTTTTTATTGGTTTTTTTATTAAAACTGATTTCTGGTTTGAAAGAGCAAGCGAAATAATAAAAGAGATACCCACTAAAGAAAGAATAATCTGTCAAGCTGTTTTAAACGAAATAATAACATTAATAGGTATGAAATCAGATGTAAAAAATTGCAAAAAAGTATACAACTATTTAAAAGATACCTGTACAATCTTTAATGAAAATTCTATCCCCAATATCAATGATAAAATAATTGAAACTTACATAAATTTTAATGGTGATTTATCATTTACAGATAGTACAATCATTGAATCCATGAAAGAATTAGGAATAACAAAAATAATAAGTTTTGATAAAGACTTTGACAAAGTGAATGGAATTCAAAGGATTTATTAATCTTTAAAAAAATTAAAATATATAAGAATCAAATTTCTCGTTTTCTTTCTACTCTGTATTCATTAATAACATTTAAAAGATCGTTTTGAGCTTTTTTAATAGTCTTCTGTTTTGAACTTTCTTTCCACTTATCAATCACACTATTTAAAGCATTGGTATCAGCAACTGCATAATCATCAAAGAATTTAATATCTAAATCAGTTTCATTAATAATAGGAACTTCATTTTTTTCAAACACTTCTTTTGCCTGTGGAGACATTGTTTCATTATCTTTACTAGTGATAATGGCTTTTACACCAATATCTACAATATATTTAGCTGTTTGTGAACCTCCTCCCTTTGAAGATGAAAAATACAAAACATCCCCTCTTTTGAATTTAAACAAATTATTAGCTTGTTTCAAGCCATTTTTTGTAAAGGAATCAATTATTTTAATAGGTGTAAACATAGATAACTCATTAAAATCATCAAATTTAAGTCTTTTGTTTAGCTTTTCTTCAAGAGATTCTCTAAGTTTTTTTTCCTCATTATACTTTAATTGAATTGTTTTTAGAAGTTTAATCTTCGAAGCTACTTCTTTATCCTTTAAAACAGCTTTAGACTCTTTTAATTTAAGTATCTTTAAATCTTTCTCAATTTTAGATATCCTATCATTTTTCTCAATTAATTCATTAGCTAATGAATTATTTTTACTCTTAAGATTTTTAATAATATTATCCTGATTCTTAATTTGTTTTTCTTGAGATTTATTAATATTTTTAAGATTATAGAATTTTTCTTCTAAATCCTTAATACTAATAACATTATCTTCAAGATCAGCCAATTCTTCTTCATTAGAATCTATATCTTCTTCATTATCAATAAGATCATATATTTCAAATGCCTTAGAAATAGACTCGATTATAGGTTTATCATTTATTAAAAAAGATTTCGCCTGATTTAGTATTTCATAGTAATTTTCATTAACAACATCTTCTTTATCGATTGAGTTTAGATTAATTTTAGCTTCTAAAAACTTCCTTTCAAGCTGGTTTAACTTATTTTCATAATTTTTATATGCTAAAATAGCTGCAGAAAGTGAATCTCTCTTATGAGCATCCATAGACACATTACTAATATTTTCAGTATTTTCTGATAAAAAATCACCATTACTCTTTAAAAAGTTATTTACAAGTTCATTTTTATATGATACAGGAATATCATTTTTTGGAGCAAATATTTTTGAATTTAAAGTAGTAGCTAATTTTTTAACAGCTTTTGGAGAATTTTCAACATCAGTAGCTATTAATATAGCTCTTCCAAACTTCATTATTATATTTATAATCTCAGACTTAGTTATTTCCTTAAAACTACCTAAAAAAAGTAAATTACCATTAAGATCTAATATAGCTAAGCCAACTGTTAATCCAGGATCAAATCCCACAATTATTGGTGTTTTAAAACTATTTGAAGTTTTATCTTTTTTATCCTGTTTAATTTGAATGTTATTCAGACTATCCCTCATTAATTGTAACAAATCTTTATTATAATTTTATTATAATACTCATTTTTACACTATTTTTTATAATATTTTTTTATAATTATAAAAATTTTTTATTTTTATAAAATTAAGAAATCTTTGATTTTTTAATAATTATAATATTTCAAATATTATTCAATTATAAAATATTTAATATATAATATATCAATTGTTTTATAATAATATATTTCTTCTTTTTATAATATTTTTAGTATAATTAAAAAATAAAAAATAAAAATAGAATAATAAAAATAAAAAATAAAAATAAAAAATAAGATAATAATATTAAATTAAAAAATTAAATAAATTAAAAATTAGTATTAAAAATAGAAAAATCTAAATTTTAAAGAATTATGAAAATAAATAGAGCATTTTTAAAAATTATTTCTTCTAATAAGTATTACTTCTTTTTTCTTTATATTTTATTAAAATTTAATCAAAAGAAATAAAATAGTGCATTTACCTTATTCCTCTATATACTCATAAAGAGTGTAGACACACTAAAGGCATCAAGAGAAATAAGGACTTACTAAATACACATATAATCATAGATCATTTTCCATATATATTTTACTATTAATTACACACTAAAAAATTATAAAGAAATTAACTACAAAGTTATATGAGTGATAATATTGAACATATAATTAATATATATATATATATACGTTTAATATTAAAAAAATATGTTCTATCCTATTTTAAACTTTCTAAGCTGTTTAAAAGGCTGTTTTCTAATGATATTTTCATTTTATAATCAAAAAGATTTCTTACTAATACTCTTTTAAATCCTTCTAAAGCATAATCATCGTATTGGAATTTTATGTTATTATAATCTATATCCATTAATATAAGATTTTCAGGGTTAAGAGGTTTTATATTATATTCTTTAGTTGGATCAAGCATATCTTTTACTTCTTCTACTTCCATTTCTTCTTTACCAACAAATAAAAAGATTCTCATCATTTTCCTAATCATGTTCCAAAGAAAGCTTTCTCCATAAATATCAATAAAAACTGGTTCATAGCTAGACTTGTTAAAATTAACATTCTGAAAATTCTCATTAAATCTCCCAATAGCTTTTAATTCACCTATATAATGAGATTCAATAAAATCTCCAGATTCTTTTAAGTCAGAAATATATTTTGGAGAATTTTTCAAATAATTAGGGTTTTCTAATTTTTGAGAATATTCTTTATCAAAATTATAAGTATCTAATGATTCTGTATCAATGTCAAGATTATTAATATTATTATTAGTAGTATTAGTAGTATTAGTAGTATTATTATAATTACTATTAATATTATTATTAATATCAGCATTATTAGTATTAATATTAGTATTATTATTCATAATCTCAATTTTGTTTATAGTTCTTACAGTAGTTTTTTGACTATTATTTCTCTTAGAAAAATTAGTAAAATCATGCTTTCCTTCAAATAGACTAGCTAATTCATTCATACGGGAGATGTTAAGGTTTTCTTCAAAAAATACATACCTATAATGCTTAGACTCAGCATACCTCGGCTTAAATCCATATCTAACTGGAGCTTTAGCTATTATTTGAATATCTTCTGGAAGTTTATGATTAATCTGGTTAACTATCACTTCTCTATCACTCATGAAACTAATAACATTTCCAAGACTATGAACTCCCCTATCAGTACGACCAGCTATTCCAAATTTAGAAGAACTCAAATCATCAATATAACCTAATTTTTTTAAGGTGTAAATGAGTTCCCCTTCAACAGTTCTATGGTTTGGTTGGCGTTGAAATCCATGGAAATTAGTTCCAATATAAGCAATTTTTAAAGCAACCTTCTTCATAAAAATCAAATCAATAAATCATTCATTAAGCCTAATTTAAACATTAATGAACTTAAAAATAATTCAATAGTATCTTAAAATAACTTCTTAAAACAATTTTTATAATAATTCTTTATAATAAATTCTTTTTCTTTATAATAATAATTATTTATAATAATTTTTATTAATTTTTATTAGTTTTATTAATTTTACTAATTCTATTATTTTTTTATTTTTATCTTTTATCTTTATTAATAATATTTTTATATCCATAACTTGAATTATTAAATTTATAAAATAAATTATAAAATAATATAAAATAGATTATAAAATAAATTAATATATATTATATAAATTTTATTATGCTATATAAATTGACTTATATATTACATATTATATAATTAATTATATATAATACGAAAAAATAAACGATTAATTGAATATTATATAAAAAATAAACGATTATTTAAATACTAATTAAAATATTAGGTGCTTATATGTCCTTTAAAGAGGAAAAAATGTTAATAATGCCTGCAGTTGATATAAAAAATGGAAAATGTGTTCAATTAGTTCAAGGAAAACCTGGAACTGAGCAAGTTATAATAGATAATCCTGAAAAGGTAGCTAAAAAATGGGAAGATGAAGGTGCCGAGATAATTCATGTGATTGATCTTGATGGGGCCTTAGAAACTAAAGATAACCTCAATACAATAAAAAAAATTCTAAAAGAAGTTAATATTCCAATTCAATTAGGAGGAGGAATTAGGAGCATTGAATATGCTGAAAAACTTTTGAATTTAGATATAGAAAGACTTATTATTGGGACAATGGCTATTGAAAAACCTAATACAATAAAAAAACTATCTGAAGACTTTGGATCTGAAAGGATAATGGTATCTCTTGATAGTAAAGATTCTAAAGTAGTGATTAAAGGTTGGAAAGAGAAAATTGATAAAAAAGCTACAGATATTAGTAGAGAGTTTCAAGAAGCTGGAGCAGGAAGTATTTTATTTACTAATGTAGATGTAGAAGGATTATTAAGTGGTTTTGATATTCAGCCAGCGATTGATTTAGTAAATTCTGTTGATATTCCAATTGTTTATTCTGGAGGAATAACAACTTTAGAAGATTTAAAAAAAATTACTACTACTGGAGTTAAAGGAGTAGTTATTGGATCAGCATTGTATAAAAATAAAATAAACTTAATCGATGCATTAAAATTACAGTCCAAATAAAAAACATGCAAATAAAATACTAAATAAAAAATATTGAATAAAAAACTAACAACTAGTAATTATACTAATAATAGGAACAATACTAGAAATAATAATACATATTATTACTAATAATAGTATTAATAAAAATAATAAGAATAAATAGCAATAATAATGATATGAATAATAAAGATACGAATAATAAGAATACGAATAATAAAGATACGAATAATAAAGATACGAATAATAAGGATACGAATAATATATATGAATAATAAGAATATTATTAATAATAATACTAATAAGAACAATGAAACTATTATTAAATAAGAAGGTAGTAAATAAGAAGGTGGAAAAATGAAAACTGTTATGGCAACTGGAACATTCGATCTTTTACATCCTGGACATGGATTATACCTCCAAAAAGCTAAAGAATTAGGAGGCAAAGATGCTAAATTAGTTGTTGTTGTAGCTAGAGATTCAACAGTCCGTAGAAAGAAGAGAATTCCGATAATAGGAGAATTTCAAAGATTAGAAATGATACGGATGTTGAAACCTGTGGATGAAGCTTATTTAGGCCACCCTACAGATATGTTCAAGATAGTCAGAGATATTCGCCCAGATATTATCGCAATAGGTTCAGATCAAAGCTACAAAATAGAGGACTTGAAAAAAGACCTTGAAAACCAAAAAATAGATTGTGAAGTTGAAAGAGTAAGTAATTATAGAAAAGCTGAATTAGACAGCACTTGCAAAATAATAAAAAAAATAAAGAATTCTGACTTTACAGAAAAAAGTTTAAAAGATTGTTAATCCTGAAAAATTAATAAAATTTCCTAAAAAATCAATAAAATTCATTTTCTAAGTTTAATGATTAACAAACATTTAAATAAATTAAAATTATCCAGATATATTATTTCTATCAAATATATTATGTACTAAAAATTATGTACTAAAAAATATATTAAAAAATATTAAAAAATATATTTATACTAAAAAAATCATATCTATTTATGTATAAAATATTTAACAAAAATATCAAATTTTAATAAAAATTATTATATTTAATAAAAATATTATATTTGATAAAAAGTATGTAATTATTAAAATTTTATTTGTAATATAAGTCTTATTTATAATATACTAAGATATAATCTAATAAAATAAACAATCAAGGTGTTTAAATGACAGAAGTGACTATTGTTGGTGGAAGTGGATATACTGGTGGAGAATTAATTAGATTATTACAAAAACACCCAAATGTTGAAATAAAAAATATTACATCTAGACAATATGATAAAACACCTGTAAACAAAATACACCCTCATATACAAGGATCAGAACTAGTTTTTAAAGATATTAATACAGATAAAATTGATAGTGACATTATATTTACAGCAACACCTCATGGAGCATCAATGAATATTGTTCCAGAGCTATTAGAAACTGGTGGTAAAGTTATAGATTTAAGTGGAGATTACAGATTTAGAGATATATCCACTTATGAAAAATGGTATGGAATAGAGCATGTTTCACCTATGGATGCTGTTTATGGTCTTCCTGAAATTTATAGGGAAGAAATTAAAAAAGCAGATCTAGTAGCTAATCCTGGTTGCTTTCCAACTGGAGCAATACTTGCAAATCTTCCATTATCCCAAAATAACTTAGTTGATAATATAATAATAGACTCTAAAACAGGTGTGAGTGGAGGGGGAGTAAATACTAATCAAGTATTCCATTACCCCAATTGTGCAGATAATGTAATTGCTTATAAAATTATAAGTCATAGACATGGTCCTGAAATTCAACAAGAATTAGGAGAATATTCAAATGTTAAAGTATCATTCACCCCCCATTTAGTTCCAGTTATTAGGGGAATATTTACTACTAGTCATAGTTTCTTAAATAATTTAGTAGATGAAAATATTGATTATACTAAAGATATCGATGCTACTAAAAACATTGATTATAGTAAAAATATTGATGATGCTAAAAATGATATAATTAACCTTTATAAAAAACAATACAAAAATGAGCAATTTGTTAAAATACTCGATGATGGAGAAACTCCTAATTTAAATTCTGTGAGAGGTTCAAATTTTGCCCATATTGGAGGATTTGAAATAGATGAAAATGGTAGGTTAGTTGTTATATCCGTTATAGATAACCTAGTTAAAGGTGCCTCTGGACAAGCTATCCAAAATATGAATATAATGTGTGGTTTCAAAGAAAAAACAGCCATAGATAGTTATGGAATAAGACCCTAAAAATTAATATTATATAAAAATAATATTTATATCAAAAATAAACTAATTGTATATTAAATAATAAAACCAAAAATAAAACTAATTTTATAATAAAAATAATTAATACTAATAAAAATAATTAATAATACTCTAATCAAAAAAAGATTATAAATAATAAAAACTTCGTTTTTAAACTTATAAAATCAGAGATTTTATAAATAATAAAAATATATAATACTAAATTAAAAATTATATTAAAATTTTAATAAAATTTTATTTAAGTTTTTATATAAATTTTTATGTTAAAATAATTAATTAGTTAAATTACTTAGTTAAATAATTACTTATAATTAATAATAATTAATTACTAATAATATTACTTATAATTACTAATAATTATTTAATAATTAAAAATAATATTAAAGATAATAATTAGAAAGGAGTTAATAAATAATATCTTTTAAATAGGGGATAAAATGAAAACAATGATAATTTACTTTTCAGAAAGTGGAAACACAAGAATTGTTTCTAAAACACTTTCTGAAAATTTAAATACTGATTTAATAGAAATAAAAGATTTAAAAAAAAGAAGTGGATTCTTTGGTAAAGTATTTTCTTCAGTAGACGCTTTTAGAGAAAATAAGACTGAAATTAGTCCTTCAAACATAGACTTGAGTGAGTATGGATTAATTTATTTTGGTACTCCAACTTGGGCAGGTAATGCTTCTCCTGCAATAATAACCTTAATTGATAAATGTGATTTGCGTGGAAAAGATATTGTACTATTTGCAACCATGAATGGTTCTGGAGGACGTTCTGCTATTGAAAGAATGAGTGAAAAAGTCCAAGCTCGTGGAGCAAGAGTAGTTGAATCTTTTACTATTAAAACTAAAAATAAAAGTATTGAAAAAATCGAAGAAGATAGTCTAAATATAGCAAAATTATTAGATTTAAGTTTATATAATTATTAAAAATATGGTGCTTTAATGTTAAAAAAATTAATGGATTCTTATAAGCTATTAATTATTATACCTGTGATAATAACAATTATATCTTTAGGATTAATAGCTTTTAATGGAATAGATGAAGGGATAGATTTAAAAGGAGGTTCAGTGGCAGTTTTAGATATGAATCAACCTACAAGTTCTTCTTCTTTAGAAAGTCAGTTGAAAGACTCTTTAAATAATCAAGGGTTAGGTGTTGAAGAAGTAGATGTTTTAAGTAATATAGGTACAGATATAACTGTTCAAATAGGGAGTGAAGTGAATTCAACGGCATTTAACCAGGCATTGAATGGAACCGGAACCGTTGTAAGTTATAATGCAATAGGTCCTATTTTGAGTGAAGAAGCTATGACTCAAGTTTATTGGGCAATGGCATTTGCATTCTTATTTATGTCTATAACAGTCTTTATAATATTTAGAGAACCAGTTCCATCAATAGCTGTTATATTAGCTGCAGCTTCAGATATTATTATTTCGATGGGAGGAATGTCTTTATTCAATATTCCTTTGTCAATAGCTTCTGTTGGAGCTCTTCTTATGTTAATTGGTTATAGTGTTGATACAGATATCCTTCTTACAACCAGATTATTGAAGAGAAAAGAAGGAACTCTTGTTGAAAGAGCAAGAGAAGCTATGAAAACTGGTATGACTATGTCAATTACAGCTATTGCTTCAATGGTAGTTCTTTATTTAGTTACAATTTTCTTAATCCCTGAAGCAACAACCTTAACCAATATTGCAGCAGTTTTAATGATTGGATTAATTGCAGATATACTAACAACATGGTTTATGAACCTTGGAATTCTTAGATGGTATGTAGAGGTGAAAAAATGAAGAAAAGACATTTAAAAGAATTTTTCAAGGATAAAAGAGTTATATTATTAATAATATTAATCCTAGCAAGCGCAATTAGTATTTCAACTCTTGGAATTCAGCAAGGTCTTGATCTAAAAGGAGGATCATTGATACAACTTCAACTTGAAAAACCTGTTGATAAAGAAACAATGGATGTTGTAACTACTGTCTTAGATAAGCGTCTTAATTTATTTGGAGTTCAAGATGTAAAAGTCAGATCAAGTGGTGATCAACTAGTTATAATTGAGATGGCTGGTGTTTCGCCAGAAGAAGTTGAAAAACTGATAGGATCTCCAGGTAAATTTGAAGCCAAAATAGGTAATGAAAGTGCTCCAGTAGCACTTACTGGTGCAGACATTACATCGGTTGATATGTATGAGATAACCGACACGCAATGGATGGTTCCATTTAAAGTATCCACAAGCGGAGCTCAAAAATTTGCAGATTTAGCTGAAGGAAAAGGTGGAGAAAAAGTTTACATGTATTTGGATGGTAAATTAATTGATGAAAACCCTCCAGAACTTGCTCCAGAGTTAGCTAATGGAAAAGCAGCTACAGAATTAAGTGTTACAGGTGGAGCTTCCACTCCTGAAGAAGCAAGAACACAAGCTCAAAATGTTTACACTGTTTTAAAAACAGGTTCACTTCCGGTTCAAATTAAAGTTGTTGGTGCAAGCACAGTATCAGCCGAACTAGGAGAACAATTCTTAAATGGAGCAATAATTGCAGGATTGTTAGCTATACTGGTTATCTCAAGTATTATATTCATTAGATATAGAAATCCTCTTTTAGTTATACCTATAATAATAACAAGTATATCTGAGGTACTTATCGTTATGGGAATAGCTTCGATTATTCATTGGAATATAGACTTATCAGCGATTGCAGGGCTAATCGCAGCAGTTGGAACTGGTGTTGATGATCAGATTATTATTACCGATGAAGTTCTAGGTAGACAGTCTAAAAGTGAAACAAATAAAAAACGAAGAAGAACTAGAACTAGAATGAGTGTTAAAAATGCATTATTCATTGTATTTGCATCAGCAGGAACTTTAATTGCAGCTATGTTACCTCTTGCATATGTTGGATTTGCAAGGGGAAGTAGTGGAATAGGAACATTAGCTGGTTTTGCATTTACAACCATTTTAGGAGTTTTAGTAGGAGTATTTATTACTAGACCAGTTTATGCAAAATTCGTTGAAATATTTTTAAAGTAAAAAGTTTTTAATTTTAAAGTTTTTTTTAAAATTATACTTTAAATTAAATTTTTTAAGTATTTCTACTTTAAAATTAATTCTCTTTTAAAGTATTTTTACTTTAATTATTTTTTAATTAATCATTAATATTTTATTTTTTAATTGTTCTTAATTCTTTTTTATAAATATATCATTATAAAACACTAATCAGTTTCATATCCTTTATTTTTAAAAGTTTCTCCAAGTAATTCAATAGCTTTTTTTTCTTCACTACTTCCCACTTTATTAACAACTCTTTTTGATTCATTAAATCTATCTAAAAAATAATCTTTTTTCTCACTATCAACTATATCAAACCTAGTAAAATTCACTAAAGATTCAATTAAACAATAAAAACCTCTATTAGCAGCTTTTGCGCATTTATTATTTAAGATTATATCTTCAACATTTGCAATTATAACCTTTGCTTCTGATTTTTTTATAGGGTCACTTTTTTTAAAGGCATTTTTTATATCAATTACTTTACATATTAAATAAGCATCAACATCATTTAAAACAGGCAAATTTTTATAAGTACTTTTTTTATCCCTATATTTATCCCTATATTCTTTATTATTATTTTTATCCCTATTTTCAATATTAGAATCTATAAAAAAATCTTCAGGAATATTTCCAATTGTTGCAAGTGTAAATAAAATAGGGTTTAAAGTTATATTAACAATAAATTCATTGTTTAAGATAATATTATCAAGTGTTTTACTACCTTTAAATATTCGACACATAACTTTATATTTATCTTTACAAATAACACCAATTGGAGCTCCATTTTTTTTACCTTCACTATCCATAGTTGTTATTATAGTTTCATATTGTTGTCCTTTTTTCATTCCAACAGAACTTAAATCAATACTCATGAACTTATTTTATATCTATCAACTATTTAATTTTAATTATTAAATAGAAAATTAAAAATAGAAATAAAAAATAAAAAATTTCCACAATTATTAATAAAATTACTTTAATAAAATGAATTTATAAATTTAAAATAATTTATAATACTTTTATAATTGACTTATAAATATTAATAAATGCGATAATTATCTTAAAGTTTAAATAGGATAATCAATAAAACTATTTAAGATAAAAAACTTAAAAACATCAAATCAGTTGGAGATACAAATGAAATACAAAATGTATAGTGAACTATTCGAACAACCTGATTCAATTAGAAAAACATTCGAAACAGAATTAAAAAATATGGAAAAAATAGCTAATAAGTTATCTAAAGTTGATCGTATTTATTTAGTTGGTTGTGGAAGTTCTTTATCAACAGCTTATACAGCAAAAGATGCTCTTGAAATGGTAACTAACTTAAATATCGATGTTTTTACAGGATATGAATTTTATTATAATAAAAAAATAGATGGGGAAAATTCAGCAGCTATATTTACATCTCAGTCTGGTGAAACAGCAGATACACTAGCCGCTCTTAGAAGAGCTAATGAATTAGGACTCCATACAATAGCCATATCTAATGAAAAAGATAGTTCAATGATAAAAGAAGCAAAATATTCAGTAGTTACACAGTGTGGAAGAGAAGAAGCTATTTTAGGGACCAAAACTTATGTTACTCAATTATCTACATTATATTACATATTATTTTCAGCTTCAGACTATGAAAAAACTGATGAACTTCTAAAAGAACTTAAATCAATCCCAGATCTAATGGAAAAGATTATTGAAGATACTGAAGAAGAAAATAAAAAATTAGCATATAAACTTAAAGATGAAGAAATATTCTATGCACTAGGTAGTGGTCCGAATTTTGGATTAGCTTATAAATTAGCTATGACAATGTTAATGGAAGGTGCTTTAAAACATTCTTGCCCATTATATTCATCAGAATTTAGACATGGATTAATAGAAAGGGCTGAAAAAGATGTTCCAATTATTATATTAGATTCACAATATCCATCAGATGAAATAACTCAAAAAGCAATTGATTTTTGTGAAAAAATAGGAGTTAAAACTTTAGTTTATAGAATGCAAGATTATTCTAATATAAATAATCTATTATCCCCATTTATACTCGTAATACCTCTTGAATGGTTTGTCTTTTACTTAGCACATTATAATGGTGAGGATCCTGGAAGTACTAGACATATAGGTAAAGTAAGATATGAATAATAAATATTAAAATAATTATAAAAAATAAAAATAAGAAATTAAAAAGAATATAACTATTTAATATCCATTTTTAACTTTTTAACTTCAACTTTTGGAAGTTCTAAGAAAAGAACGCCATTGCTAAATTCTGCTTTTGAATCATC
This sequence comes from Methanobrevibacter arboriphilus JCM 13429 = DSM 1125, assembly GCF_002072215.1. NCBI lineage: Archaea > Methanobacteriati > Methanobacteriota > Methanobacteria > Methanobacteriales > Methanobacteriaceae > Methanobrevibacter > Methanobrevibacter arboriphilus. The sequence goes on along the minus strand of NZ_JXMW01000014.1, from coordinate 27,238 downwards.
CATTTTTACCTTATTTGGTAAAGAAATAGTTCTTCTGGCTGGACCATAAGTTCTTCCTTTAATTAAAAATTGACAATCTCCATCACAAGCTTCTTCAGATTTGTCTCCGAAGAAAGCAGTTATAGTTAAATCTTTATCAACAATTTCTACATCAATCTCGTCTTTTTCTACTCCAGGAAGATTTACTTTCACATAAAAAGTATCTGCAGAATCTATTAAATCAAGGTCTATTTTGCTTGGAACAGTTTCTTTATATTCACTTATTTTACTATCAAAGTCTTTTTGAAAGGATTTGAGATTTACAAGAATATCATCCATTGTTTTTCCAAAATCATTAGCCATTCTTCCAGCAACATTTTTTCCTTTCTCTACATGTTTGTCTACTTTTCCTGCAATTTCATCATACTTCTCTTTATCAAGTTTAGGTTTTTCAGACATATTTAATCTCCTAATAAGCTTAAATTATAAATTTTTCATAATATATAAATCAATAGCTTATTTCTATTATTGTAGTATGTTTAGTCTAAGTCATTATTATAACTTTTGGTTAGAAAAAAATTTAAAAAATAATATTTAATATAAAATAGAAAAGAGTTTAAAAATAATATTAATATAAAAAATAGATCAATAGAATTCCATATCTTCATTTTTATTTCTTTCTATTTTTCTTACACTAGACAATTTAGAAATTATATCTTCAATACCTTTACCTTCATAAGCAGAGATAAACAAATAATCATCAGTTTCCTCTAAATAACTACTTAAATAGCTAATATCTGACTCAGATTCATCTGACTCAAATTTGGATTTATCATTAGTATCTTTATTCACATCAGCAATATCTATCTTATTAAAAAGATAAACCATTGGAACATCAAAAATCCTTTTAATTTCATAAGAAAGATTAAATTGACTTTCTATAGAGAAACCACAAGTTTCTGAAACATCAATAATAAAGAAAATAGCATCAGCTAAATGTTCAAGAGCCACCATAGCATTTAGTTCAATTTCATTCATATCTAAAATTGGTCTATCAAGAAGCCCTGGAGTATCAATAATCTGAATTTTTTTCCAATTTCTTTCAAGATGTCCTATTTGGATCCCTTTAGTTGTGAAAGGGTAGTTAGCTACCTCTGGAGTAGCATCAGTAATTTGACGAAGTAAAGTAGATTTTCCTACATTCGGAAACCCAGCTATTACAATTGTAGTAGCTTCAAAGTCTATGGTAGGCATGTTTCTAAGATTAGCTTTGGCAAAATCTAAAAAATCAAGATCTTTTTTAATTTTATTAACAACAGAAGCAATTCTTCCATATGCTTGTTTTTGAAGTGTTGAAGCTTTTTCAGGAGAAGATCTACGAATTCTACTGGAATAATCTTTTTCAAGTTGAGTTATAATACCATAAGACCAATTTAAAGCACCAAGTGCCTTTTTCATATCATCCACACCAACAGTAATATCAATATAATCTTGATAAAATTCAGGAAGTGTTTCAATATTAGGAACCCTATCTAAAATCATCTTAATTCTATCTTTAATTACTTGACAAGCTGTAATAACTCTTGTTTCCTCAATTCTTTTAGATTTCAAATGTCTTGGAATTTTTGAAGTCCTAGCTAAATCTGCTGCTTTTTTTCCTCTTCTAAATCCTTTATCTAAAAGTTCATCAGGAGTAGGAATAGTTGGAATCATCATAATATTAACCTAAATATATAAATTGTAAATAATAAAAATTCTTTCATAAAAATTCTTTTTTAATTTTATTAATAAAAATTATTGATAAAAACAGAATAATATTTAATAAAGTATTAATTATCTTTATTTAACTACCTTAATAAAGATTTTCTATAATATTAAAAATATTTTTAATATAATAATAAAATAAATAATAAAATTAATAAAATAATTAATAATAAAATTAATAAGATAATTAATAAAGTCAATAAAATAAATAACAAACTAATATGATGAATAATGAAATTAATAAAATAATTAATAAGATGATTAATAAAATTAATAAATTAAATAATAAATTTAATAAAATAATTTGTAAAATAATTAGTAGAATATTAATAACATACTAAATTATTGATTATTCCTTGAAGATTTGCCCCTGAAAAGTGTAAACTTTTGTTTCCTTTGAATTCCAACAATCTGAAGATAAACCTGCTTTGATACATGTATTAGCTAAAAAAGTCTCACTATCCATATTGTATTCAGTTGCAACTTGTGGTAAAAGTAAACCTTTATTAAAGCCTTTTTCAATTATTAATCCATCTCGACCAATGAGTATCTCATTAGAATAATTAAAAGGATCAGATACCTCTAAAAGCTCTGGTTTTGTTAAAACAGTTACTTCTAATTCTATATATTTCAATTCCTCACTAGTTAATTTAGGAAATCTTGGATCATTTACAGCTGCAGAAATAGCTACATCAATTGTTGCATCTATAAGAGGAGCTATTGGTTCAGGATATCCAATACATCCTCGAAGTTCTTTATTTCTATTTAAAGTTACAAAGACCCCTAATTTTTCTTTTAAATGTTCAGGACAATCTTCCGGAACATTAATTTTCTTTCCATTTTCTAAATAATTTTCAATAGCTAATTTAGCTATTTTTATTAAATATTTTCCATCATCATCACTTAACATATATACAACCCCCTCATAAAAATCTAATAATGAAATTAGAATTAAATTAGGATTAAATAAGATTAAATAGGGTTAAATAAGGTTAAATTAGAATTAAATTAAAGTTATATTAGGATTATATTAGAATTAAATTAGAATATCAGCTACTGCCTCCAACTGTAGCATTTAAAATTTTTGTATGAGGACCACCATCACCAACTGGAGCAACTTGTCCAGATTTTCCACAAAATCCAATTCCTAGTTTAAAATCACTACCAATTGCATCAACATTTTTTAAAGTTTCCAATACATTACCTGAAAGTGAAACATCTCTAAGAGGGTCAGTAATTTCACCATTTTCAATTTTAAAGGATTCAGCAGCATTGAATTGGAAAATTCCTTTTCCAGTATCAACTTGTCCTCCTCTTGAACCTTTAAGATATATTCCATCAGAAATATCTTCAGTTAACTCTTCAAAACTCATATCTCCAGGTTCTAAATAAGTATTGCTCATTCTTACTATAGGTTGTTCACTGATTATTGATCTTGCATTTCCAGATGATTTCATATCTAACTTTGATGCTGATTCTCTTGAACTAAGTAAAGATACTAGTTCACCATTTTTTACAAGCTGATTCTTCTTAGTTTTAATCCCTTCTCCATCATAAGCATAATAACCAAAACCACTCATATCACTTGCATCATCAATAATGTTTACAATATCTGAACCAATTTTCTGATTCAATTTACCTTTTAATATAGAATCATTTTGAAGAATTAAATCAGCTTCAACTGCATGACCTAATGCTTCATGTATAAAAACTCCAGTTAATTCATTATCAGCCACTATAGAAAAATTACCAGAAGGAGGAGTATTAGCCTTTAAAAGCCTATTTGCTTTTTCACCTATGTTTCTACCAAATTTTTCAATATCTTGATCCTTTAAAGCTTCAAATCCTTTTGCACCACCAATACTACCATGGCCAAATTGAATAATATCTCCAGAAGATGCAGCTGCATTCAAAAATAATCCTACACGAGTTTCATCCATTGAAATAGAACTACCTTCACTATTAACAAATACAGACTTTGATTCACTATCAGAATAGCTAACAGTAGTACTTGATACATTGCCTAAAGTTGCAGCTTTACTTGCATCAGTTATTATTTCTTTTTTATCTTCAATAGTGACATCACTAAATGGAATTTTCCTAGGAGTTTTAACATTATCTTCAACAATTTCAGCTTCAGCTAATTCTACATCTCCATTGAGAACATTTGATAATTTGATTGCAGTTTTAGCTATTTCATCTAATTTATTCAAATCATTGGTAAATGCAAAACCCCATGCTCCATTTTTTAAAACTCTGATTCTAGCCCCAATATCAATTCCAGTATTAACTTCCTGAATTTTATTATCTTTCATAATAATGTTAGTATTATTTCCTTTAGAAGCTTTTATATCAACATAATCAGCTTTTAAAGTAATATTATCAATAGTTTTTATAAAATAATCTAAATTTTCTTCCATATTTTCCACCTTGGATAAATAATTCCATTAAATGATTTCTAACTATATAATGATTAGTTAACTTAATACACTTTTTTATTTTAAATTTTAAATTTTAATCATATAATATTTTAAATTTTTAATATTAAATTTGTGATACTTATATTTGTGATATTTAAATTTGTAATACTTAAATTTGTAATATTTCTTATAATATTTTAACATATCTATAAATAAATGATATATTTATAATAATAATTAGGTATATTTTAATAATAAGTAATATCCTTAATATAATCAGATACAATATTATTTCCAATTCAAAACATAAGAAATTTTCTATAAATTCTGTAATTATAAAATAAAAAAACTACAATAAAATAAAAAACTATGATTAAAAAGTTAAATTATATTTTCTTTTATTATTTTTAATATACTATTTTAAAGTTAATTTTATTTTAAAATTAATTCTATTCTGAAATTACGATTTATTCTATATACAATCTATTCTACACCATTTATTCCATAACATTTATTCTACACCTATTCCATAAAATCTATTCTATGCCATTTATTTTATAATTAAATTCTATTCTAAAACTGAATTTTATTTTAAAACTATAAATTATTCTAAAAGTATTTTAAAATTATATTTTACTCGAGAGCAATACTTTATTTTTAAAATTTATTATAATATAATATTTTTGTGAATTTTTAAAATTAAATAATATTGCCCATAACAATAAACAAAACCTAAAGTATAAGTTATAAGTTAAATTAAGGAATTATTAGAGTTTTTAGAGGAACATTTAAATATCATGTTTTATAATTAAAAATAAGTAAACGAAAATATGAGCTTAAATGAATAATTAAAGATAAGTTATAACTTATTATAATATATTAAACAAGGAAAATGTTTTTTTAAAAATTTTTCAAAATTATGATATTATATATCCAAATTAATTAAAATAATAATCAAATTTATTTAAAATAAAGAGATTTGTTGAATAAAATAGAAAAAAACAAAAAAATAGATTAAAATACTTAAAAAATAATATTTATCTATTATTGTCATGATGGAGGCGATATTATGACAAAATTAATAAAAATCGTGGCAGAACCTGGTTTAAAAATCACAGAAGAATTTAAACTAAACCAAAAATAAAAAATCCAGAAAAAATTGAGAAATAAATATTAAAATTATTTTTTAATTTGATTGGTAGATGAATAATAATGTTAAAAATAGCTCCTAATAAATTATATACTTTTTAGAAGTTAAAAACAATTTTTTAAAAAGATATGATAAAAAATAGAATAAAAAATAGAACAAAAAGATATAATCAAGATAATTAGGAATATATCATTTAAAAATGATTTAATTAGAAATAATTAAATTAAAACTAATTTAATCAGATATGATTTAATTAGAAAATAGAACTGATCTAATTAGAAATAGTTTAATTAAAACTAATTTAATTAGATATGATTTAATTAATAAACAATTTTAAAATAAACAATTTAACTCAAGATTCAATTTACAAAATACTAAAAAGGAGTATAAAACTTTGAAGATTACTAATAAAAAATTCTTTATAGGAATTTCCTTAATAATTATAATGTCATTACTTTCCATATCATCCGTGGCAGCAGATACAATTACAGTAACTGCAAAACCAAGTGCAAAAAATAGTTTGCCATACAAAGATTATACAATAACATGGGAAAATCATTGCCCCCTGTGTGGACATGATGGAACACTAGTATTTAATCCTAAAGGAACCTATGAAGGAGAATTAACCTGTTCACATTGTGGAGCAGATTATTGTGCAGTTACAGGAAAAGATAAAAATTGGAATGGACCTAGAGCCTATTTGAAAGTTTTTAAAGAAACAACCAACCAAAATAATTCTGAACTGAATAATTCTGAACTAAATAAAACTGATCTAAATAATTCTGAAAGTTATGATGCAAATGAAAGCTATTATAATTCCTATCCAAATTTGATTTTTAGAAGCTTTATAATGAGTGTTATAAACTTTACATCATATTCACAGAATACAATGTTTAGTGAATATAATTGATTAAGAATTCCACAAAAGTAAAATTCAGAATATGATATTTATCAGACTTAGTAATTATAATTTAATGATTGTTATTTAATGATTGATATTTAATAATTTCAGTATTCAATAAGATTAATATTAAACTGATATCTGAATAAAATATAGTATTATTATTTTAGATAAGTATAATTATTCTAGGTTAACTTTTAGATTAATTCGTGAAAATACAAAAAATATTTATATTAATAATAACTTAAAAAAAGATGTAAGTGTTGATTTTAGTACATTTATAAAATTCTTAAAATCTTATAAAATTAACACAAAATTTAACACAAGAGGTGAAAAAATGCAAATTGAACTCGATTTACAACATTTCTGTTGTGGTCCAAAAGGCTGCGAAATCGAAATCACCTATGGTGAAATGATGGACGCAGAATAAGTTTTTAATTATCCAATATAGTATATTAAATTATGTAATATAGCTAATTAATATTATTTACATTTAATATATTTTATATAAATATAATTATACTTGCATTTACATATCATTTATTTAGTAGATAAAAATCTACTTTTATTTTTATATTATTTAAAAAATATTCTAAAATAAAAATATAATAGAAAATATAATAGAATATTTACTTATAAAGAACTATATAAAATATTTATAACTATACAAAATCATAGTAATACTATTAATTATAAATGTATTAAAAAGAGTATTACTTATAAAAATATTATTTATAAAATTATAGCTATTTTTCAGATATTTTTAGAAATAATTAATATAATTAGTATAATTTAGATAATTATAATTTTAGATAATCAATATAATTTAATATAATTTCATTTTAATTTTAATATAGATTTAAATCTTAATATAGTAAATTTTAATATAAATCTAATTTATTCATGGTTATATTTGATAAATTTAATATAATCTTAAATTAAATTACATTAATATAAGATATCCGCTAAGATAAGGATAAAATAAAATAAGTATAAATTATATATTATTAAAATCATTGAAAAAATAAATACACTTAAAAATATTTACAAAATATATTATAAAATTATTATAAAATCATTATAAAATAAAACAGGGAATTATAAAATGGTTGTTATTATTGGATCTGGAGCAGGTGGTGGAATACTAGCTATGGAACTATCGAAAAATGATATTCCAGTGACGATAATCGAAAAAGGTCCCAGCATAAATTTAAATGATGCTTTTAGATATTATGATCCTTCTGATAACAAAGTTGATATTTTAAAAACAAGCTGTACAGGAGGAACAACAACAGTTTCTGCAGGAAATGGTGTTAGGGTTCTTGAAAAAGAATTAGAAGATATGGGAATTTCAATATATGAAGAATTAAATGAGGTAGAAACATTATTATCAGTTCATGAAATGGATGATGATCATTTTGGAATAGGTAATAGGAAATTTATTGAAACATCAAAAAAACTTAATCTAAACCCTATAAAAATGCCGAAATTTATTAAAGATGAAAAATGCATACCTTGTGGTAAATGTGCATTTGGTTGCCCTAGAGATGCAAAATGGACATCAATAGAATTTATAAATCAGGCAATTGAAAATGGTGCTGTTTTTCTAGATAATACTGAGGTTATAGAAATAATTGTAGAAGATAATAAAGTCAAAGGAGTTATTGTTAAAAATAAAAAAAATGAAGAAGAATTAATCTTCTCAGATATAGTCATATCATCTGCTGGAGCTATAAATACAGCTAAATTACTTCAAAAATTAGGTTTACCTGCTGGGAAAAAATTATTTGTGGATCCTTTTGTAACGATAGGAGGGATAATTAAAGATATTGGATTTAATAAAGAAGTTCAGATGAATAGCCTCATAAAAGGAGAAAATTACATTCTTGCACCACATTATGCAAGTTTTATTGCAAATGAACTTAAAAAGAAAGACGTTGAAGAGTCTGATATTTTTAGTATTATGGTTAAAATCCCTGATGATAGTTTTGGGCAGATAAAGGATGGTAAAGTGATTAAAGAAAACTCTGAAAAAGATGTTAGATTTATAGCTGAAGGTTCAGCTGTTGCAGGGGCTATTTTAATAAATTCAGGAGTTGATCCTAAATCTATCATTTCAACAAATCTTAGAGGAGCTCATCCAGGAGGAACAGCAGCTATTGGAGAAATCGTTGATTTGAATCTTGAAACAAAGATTAAAGGATTATATGTTAGTGATGCCAGTGTTTTACCAAAAGCACCAGGAGCACCACCAATTTTAACTATATTAGCATTATCAAAAAAGCTTTCTAAACATTTAATATCAAAATTAAAGCATTAAAAATAGTAATAATAACAATAATAAAGATAAAAATAATAGTGATAGAAATAATAATGATAGAAATTATAAAGATAAAAATTATGATAAAAAATAATGATAGAAATTATAAAAATTATAATAAAAAATTTTAATAAAGATAATATAATAACAGAAAAAATAATAAAAATAAAAAACAAATAATAATATTTCTAGTAAAAATCACTATAATGGATAACTATAACATAATTATAAAAGATAACTTAAAATAATTATAAAAGATAGCTATAAAAAATAAATATAAAAAATTTAAAAAACACGGGGGAGGAAAAATTATAATAAATAACATGAAAAATATTAAAATTAATAATAATTTTAAAAGGATATTTATAGTATTAATAATATTATCAATTTTTTTAATTGGAATACAGGCAGCATCAGCAGCTACACCTACAGTTACAGTTGAAAAATGGGGTACTGGAGGAGATGTTACAAAAAACAGCTTAATAAAAAAGAATATTCCAAAATCAGAGATTACAACAAAAGTTATTAAAGCTGCAAAAAAAGGAACACCAGTAGTTAAATTTGGAAATGGCAAAGGTAAAAAAACGCTTATTGTTTCAGGAGTTCATGGAAGTGAACTTTCATCACAGGTTGCGTCAATGAAGCTTATAAATTATCTAAGTAAAAAGAAAAATATAAAAGGTACAATATATGTTATACCATTCGTAGCTCCAAAAGCAACTGCCAAAAATCAAAGGTTCTACAATGGTAAAAATTTAAACTCTATAGCTAATAAAAAGGGTAGTATAACTAATAAGATAATGTTATTTGCAAAGAAAAATAAGATAGATGCTGTAGGAGATTTTCATTGTACAATGCCTGGAGGAAACCCTGGTAAAAATATAATAATGGGCACAAAAGTTCCAACATTGAAAAGTGCTAGAATGGCAATTGGAATTTCAAGATTAATAAAACAGCCTTATAGAAACTATCTTATAGCGGGTAAAGAATATCCAGGAGCTCTTGAAGATGTTTTAAATTTAAGAGGTATTCCCGCTGTTACTTGTGAGGTTAAAACTCCACATGGAAAAATAGCTTCAGGAAGTATAACTGCTTCCCTAAGACAGATGCTTGGATTTTTAAGGTATAATAAAATTATAACCTAATTCTATAAAATTATAATCTAATTTTTGTCTAATTATAATTTAAATAATTTAACTATAATTTCTAATTTAATTCTAATTATGTAATTAATCATTATCTCATAAATTAATTATATAAAATTATTAAATTACTTATATAAAATATTATAATTAGTTATATAAAATAATAATTAATTATATAAAGCTATAAGATTAATATCATAGCCAAAAATATTAAAGATACAATTATTAAAACTGTTTATCTATTTCTTCAGCATCGATCAATCGTTCACAATAATGACATCTTAAAAGTATTGGTGAAGTTTTTATCAAATGAAATCTAGATTCAATTGGCTCATTAGCATTTGTAATACAATTAGGATTGTTGCATCGAATGATTGATTTTAATTCTTTCATAAAACGGACTTTATCCTTTTCAACCACTTTGTAATCCCTTATTATATTTATGGTAGCTTCAGGAGCAAGTAAAGCAATTTGATCAAGTTCTGAAGAATCAAGTTCTCTTTTTTCTATTTTTACTATATCTTTTCTTCCAGCTTTACCAGAAGAAACATTCATAGCTACTGTAACATTAATATCCTCATTAGGAAGCCCTAAAATTTTCAAAACATGGAGAGATTTATTAGCTGTAATATGATCAATAACAGTCCCATTTTTAATTGGCTCTACTTTCATTTCAGGTTTTTTCATGAAAATATATTTGAATTAAATTTTATTTATAATTTTTTATTTAAAATTACTTAATAAATATTACTAAAATATTTATTAAAGATATGTATTTATTAAAAAATGTGTATTAAAAATGTGTATTGAAAATGTGTATTGAAAATGTTTGTTGAAAATTATTTATAACAAATTAATTTAGAAATATTAATCTAATATACAAATATAAAAATAAAACCAATAAAATAAAAACCAGTTTAATCTTTTAATTATTAGTCAAATCAACAAAAGAAAATTCATCCACATCAAATAAGCCTTTATCACTTAATCTTAAGCTAGGAATAACCAAAAGAGATACAAAAGATAATGTCATAAAAGGAGATTCTAGTGTACAGCCTAAATTTTTAATTGTTTCATTAATTTCATTAAGCTCTTTTGAAACAGATCCAATGTCTTCATCACTCATAAGACCAGCTATTGGAAGTTTTAATATTTTTTCAACATCATCATAAACAATAGCTAAACCTCCTTTATTTTTAGAAATTAAATTTACAGCCTTTGCCATATATTTAGATTCTGTTCCTAAAACAACAATATTATGAGAATCATGAGCAACGCTTGAAGCTATAGCCCCATTTTTCAGATTAAATCCTTTAATAAATGCATTCGATAGATTATTATTCCCATATCTTTCAACAACAGCTAATTTTAGAATATCTTCTTCAATATTTCCTTTAATAATTCCTTTTTCAACTTTGAGGTCTTTATCAATTTTTTTAGTGATAATTTCACCATCAATAACCTCAATTACTTTTGTGTTAATATAGAAGATAGAATTATTAGAATTAAGCTTTACATTAACATTAAAATCATTAGGATTCTTCTCACTTAATACAAAAGTATTTTTGAAAGATGGGTTTTGAGATTTTATAAAAGAAACTCCCTCTTCAGCTACAATTTCTCCATTAATAATTGTTTTTTTAATATTGAAATCATCAAAATTATTGATTAAACAAAAATTAGCTTTTCTTCCAACTTCAATTGCGCCTGAATTAAGATTATAATGTTTAGCAGGATTAATTGTCACCATTTTAATAGCTTCTATAGGATCAATTCCAAAAGAAATTGCTTTTTTTATAAGAACATTTAAATGTCCTTCTTTTAAGTCATTTGGCTCCTTATCATCAGTAACTAAAAAATCAAAGATTGGGTTTTTCAAAATTTCCCCAAAATCATCAACTGAAACTGCTCCAAAAAAATCTTGATTTGAACAAAGACCAATTCTATCTTTTATATTAAAAAGAGCTTCCATATTTTTAGCAGAGGAACCTTCTCTTACCATAATTTTCATACCAAGTTTCTTTTTCTCAATAGCTTCATCAAAACTTATAGATTCATGATCAGTCTGGGGACCCATAATTAGATTTTTATTATCAAAATCATCATCTAAATAAACATTAACATATTTCTCTAAATCAGCTCCAGACAATAAAGGAGCATGACCATCAACAGGTTTATTATACTTTTTGGCAACCTTCAATTTATCAATAACATTTTTATCATTATTAATAACTCCAACAAAGTTCATAACTTCCCCTAAAGATACAACCCCCTCCATTTTTAAAAGTTCTTCAATAGCTAAACTATCTAAACAAGCCCCATTAGTTTCAAAGCTAGTAGCTGGAACACAAGAAGGAGCTGAAAAATAAAAATCAAAAGGAACTTTAGATGCATCATCAATCATAAATTCAACACCTTCAATTCCAGAAACATTAGCTATTTCATGAGGATCAGCTATAACCGAAGTAGTTCCAAAAGGAACAACTGCTTTTGCAAAATTAGATGGTGTTAAAAGAGAACTTTCAATATGAATATGAGCATCAATGAAACCTGGAACTAAAATTCCATCAAAATCAAGTTTTACATCATCATTTTCAATATTAGAAATAGGATCAACACTAACAATATAGCCATCTTCTATAGATATTTCACTAGTATAAATTTCATTTGTGAAAACATCTAAAATGTTTGCTTTTATTGAATTAAATCTTTTAGGATTCATAATATCAAAGATGAGAAATAATAATTATTCAAAAATAAAAATATTAATAATAATAAATTTAATTAATAATACTTATTTAAAATGATTATAATTGTTCAAAATTATGATGATAATTATTCAAAATTGTCATAATAGTTATAATATGAAAAAATCTTTAAAAATGCTTTAATAATATAAAGAAATATAGATAGAGATCATTATTTTTCTAATTCATTATATAAAGTTGGTAAAAAAGCACCGATATCAGTTACAACACTTAAAACTTGAGCACTTCCCCTATCAGCTAATTTTGTAACGGTTGCAGGGTTAATATCAACACAGACACTTTTTACTCTTGAAGGCAGAATATTTCCAGTGGCAATAGAATGTAACATAGTAGCTATCATAATAACCATATCAACATCCTTTGAATATTCCCTCATCATCTCTTGAGCTTCAAGTACATCTGTTATAACATCTGGAAGTGGACCATCATCACGTATAGATCCTGCTAAAACAAATGGAACATTATTTTTAATACATTCATACATTATTCCATTTTTTAAAGTTCCATCAACAACAGCTTCTTTAATAGATCCAGAACCATTGATAGTATTAATAGCCCTCATATGATGAGTATGACCACGACTAACGACTTCCCCTGTTTTTACACATACTCCCAGAGATGTTCCATAAAGAGCGTTTTCAATATCATGAGTAGCTAATGCGTTTCCTGCAAAAACAACATCAATATATCCTTCTTTAATCATTTTAGCCATTAAATCAGCAGATCCCGTATGAACAATAGCTGGGCCTCCAACTATAGCTATTTTTCCACCTCTTGATTTAATTTCTTTAATCTCTGAAGCTATATTTTCAATAATACTCATCAAAGGCTTTTCTGAAGAAACTTCACTATTCATAAATTCAAAAACACCTTGTTTACCTCTTGGACGTTCGGGAGGAGTTACACGTATCCCTTCTCTTCCTACAACAATTAAATCTCCTTTTTTTATCCTTCCAATTGGTTTACAATAAGCTTTAGTATTATTGTTTTCATCAATGTCAATAACAATCATACAGTCCATTTCAATATTTTCAACAAGTAACCAGTTCCCATTATGTAAAATATGAGTAACATGATTGGTGGTTGAATAAAAATTATCTGGAGCAACTTTATCATTAGGAGAAGCAACTAATTCAACTTCTTCTATTGCTGAAATTGTAGCTCCTATTTCACTAAGTTCATCTAATATTTGATTTAAAAGAGAGGGAGAATCTGCTGAAACTATAATTTTAGCTCTACTTACATCAGACTTTCTTTTTCCAACATTTAAATCGATTATTTTAAAATCTCCTCCTTGATCCATAATAATATCAAGGGTTTTTGGAAGAATTAAAGAATCTATAATATGTCCAAACAGTTCTATTTCTCTTTGATTCATGCATAAATCTCCTTATTGAATTATATAATCGAATAATCATAGTATGATTAATCATTAGTTAATAAACTTAGTTTTAATAAACTAAATCTAGAATATTCATGAATATATCTCATCCATATCCTACACATATCCAGTATATCCTATATTTATATTCTACAAATATTATTTATATTCTACATATACTATTTATATTATATATTTATGTCCTATATCTTAAAATAGCTCCTATTCCACCAAATGCTTTGAATAACTGCATTCCTTCTTCTGTTTCGGTTGAAATTATTTCAACATCAGAGCCTAACTCTTCAGCCATTTCTACAAAATCATCAACAAGATCTTTAACTTCAGAAACCTTCATTTTTTCATTACATTTTTCACATACAAGTTCTTCATCAGTTTTAGGGTCTTTGTAAGTTATCTGAACTTTGTTTCCACAATTTAAACATTCCATAGTTGACCTTGTTTTAATAAGATCTTCAGAAAGGATTAATGTATCAACAGCTCCCATTTGAAGATTTTTTCTCACATCATCTTCACCATAAGAAGCTAAACCACGTTCATCAATCAATTCTTTAAGAAATTTCTGAACAAGCTGTTTTTCTTGCATAACATCCATTTCTTCTAGAATATCCATAGATTTATCAATAACTTCCCTTATCCCAAATTCACCAGTATAAGAAGTATCAATAGTAGCTATAACTTTATTTTTAAGTTCATATTGAAGGTAATCCCCTTTAAGAAACTCTTCTTTTGTATGACCAGGACCTCCTAAAATAATTCCTTTAAGGTCTTCAATACCCAAAAACGCATCATTCATATGATCCCCAATACGTTTTTTAAATTCGTGTGCAGCTAAATCAATCAAACGATCAAATCTTCTTTGAGATTGACCTCCTGCTTTATGTTTCCCCGGAACACCACTAGTTAAATGTTTTAAGATATCAACCCTTTTTCCTTTAAGAGTAGCTATAGTAGCTTCTTTTCTATCAATGACAGCTAAACCATAAACTTCTTTAACATCCATCATATGTTTTAATGGTTCTAAAAAGAATTCTGAGTCACAGTGATAAGTATAAGTTTGAATAGGTTCTGGAGGTTCAAAAATAAAAGTTTCCATCTTCTCGGTACCTGGGCCTCCCTTAGGTATCATTCCAACAAAGAGAACTAAACCTTTTTCAGGAGGTTTAGGGAATAATCTAAGTCTTTGAACAATGACTTCAATAGCAGACTGAACATTTTTCTTTGTTTGTTTACTTTTGATGTTAGCACTTTGACTTAATTCTTCACGCATATGTTTAGTAACATCACTAATTTGACGATCTGGAGGTATATAAACTGATACTAACTCAGTACCTCTCCCTTTTTTTTCTGATAATTCTTTAAGAGTTCTTTTAAATTCATATAATTCTTTTGAAGATACTTCTGACAATATATTCACTCCATAATAAAAAGTACAATAATACTATGATTAAAATGATATTATAATCGTGATTATAACTATTTATGATTATAGCTATTAAAATCATAAAAGGATGTAATGATTAGAAAAAGATTCATTTTTCATAACTTTTTCATAACTTTAAAAAATACATTTAAAAAAATATTTTTATAATTTATTTTTATAATTTATTTTTATAAATCATTTTTATATTTTTATAGATTATTTTTATAAATTATTTTGAATAATATTATAATATTAATAAAATCATTAGTATTATAAGATTTTATTAGTATTATAGATTTAATAATAAATTTATACTTTTATTAGATTTGTAAAAACTCCAATATATAATTTAATATTATAATTTAAAAATTTTTAAAAATATTATTAAAATTTTAAAAATATCATTAGAATCATAGAATATTATATATTATAGAATATTATTATAATAAAATATTATTATATTTTAAAAATTATATATTTTAAAACAAATTATTATATTTTAAAATATTATCAATATTATTTTATTTTCAATAATTAATAAAAAAATTAATAATAAAAAATTAAAAGTTAAAAAAATAAAGACTAAAAACTAAAAAAATAAAAAAATAAAAAAATAAAAAAAAATCAGAGATATAAAATAAATTAATATTATATAAAATTAATCTGTTTTTAAAAAATAAATTGTTTTTAAACAATCAACCTAATCTATTAACTTTTATTAAAGATTCTACAGGAACTCCTTCAATTTCTGAAATTCCAACTTTATCAATTAATACAGTTACAGCTATAGGTTCTGCTCCTTGAGCAATCAATGCATTGATAACTTCTTTTACAGTCCTACCACTAGTTATAACATCATCGACAATTATAACTTTTTTACCTTTAACTTGAGCAAAATTTTGACTAATTGCTCCTTCTTGATCCTTATCTTTATCTTTTCTATGTTTTATAGGGTGAAATACAGATAAAGAAGTTTCAAAACCTTCTTCTATCTCTAAAAAATCAGCCATCATTGTTGCAAAAGGTATTCCACTTATAGCTATACCTACAATAATATCTGCCTGACCATAGTTTAAAGTCATGTCACTTAATGCTGCAGAAACATACCTAAGCCTACGTGAACTTCCACCTAAACTATTCCAATTAATAGCAAAGTCAATAGGAGTATCCTCTGGTTTTTCTTTTTCATTAAGTTTTTGCATGGATAACCATCGAGCTGTGTCCATTGAAACATTTAGCTCATCAGCTATTTCTCCAACCGTAAAACCACGCCTTCTAAGTTCATGAGATTTTTTTACTAAATCTTGTTTCATTTTTACACCAATTGAAAATAGTTCTAAATTAAATAAGTAAACCATAATACTTAAAAATAAAGTTAATTTAAGTAATATAACTAATTTAATTATTTTGTTATTTCGTTTATAATATATTTAATTAATTTAATACATTAAATAATTTAGCATATATTAGCATATATTAGATAATTTAGTATAATAATTAAATTAATTAATATAATTAAATGTAATTAAAATTAATGTTAATTAAAATATTATTATAAATAATTAATATTATAATAATTAAAATATACAAAAATAAAATTAAAAATAATAATTCAATATGATATTAATAATTTAATATAGGAATTAATAATAATGTAATATGGAAATTAATAATAATTTATTGAATTAATAATAATCTAATATTTAATTGATTATCAAGTGGTTAATTTAAGTAGTTAATCTCCTAGGGAGAAAACCTAATTATCAAATAGTTATAGATCAACTAATCATTAAGTTCATCTAATTTAATAGGTAATTGTTCTTTTGAAGACATGTTTGCAGCTAAAACCATTTTAAGAGCATTTAAACCATCTTCACCAGTAATCTCCATATCTTTATTATTCATAATTGAATTTAAGAAAGAGGTTATTTCATATTTTAATGGTTCTTCCCTTTGAATATCTACCTTTTGTGCAAATTTTCCAGCTACATCTACACTTTGATCCATATAATCAATGGATATTATCCCATCAGTTCCTGTAATCTCTAATGCACGTCTTTTATAAGGAGTTAACCAATTAACTTCTAAAATACCAGTAATTCCATTAGCAAATTTTGTCATAATTTCAGCATGATCTTCATATTCACATTTTTCAAGAATACTACCCATAGTTGCATAAACTTGAGTTACATCATCATCAAATAAGTAATACATAACATCTAAATCATGAATAGCAAGATCAATAGCTACACCAACATCTTTAATCCTTGGAGGAAATGGACCAACTCTCTTAGCAGATGCAGAAACCACATCACCAATAATATCCATTTCAATAAGTTCTTTTGCTTTTTGAACTGCAGGGTTGAATCTTTCAACATGCCCAGTACTTAGTTTAACACCTTTTTCTTTAGCAGCTTCTATCATCCCTTCAGCTTCATTTAATGTAAATGCAATAGGTTTTTCTACTAAAACATGCTTTCCATGATCTATTGCAGCCATTACAACATTATAATGGTGAGTAGTAGGGACACAAACACTTACAGCTTCAATTTCGGGATTTTTTAATAAATCTATATAATCATTATAACCTTTAGTATCATATTTTTTACATACTTTAGACAAAGTAGATTCACTTACATCAGAAACCCCAATAAGATTTGCATTTTCCAACCTATAATAAACACGAGCATGGTTATAACCCATTGCTCCAACCCCAATAACTCCGACATTAACACTATTCACAACTAGTCCTCCCTATTGAAAATAATATAATTATTAACCTGAATTTTTTCATGAAAATGATATTTTTCATGCTAAATTATAGTATATAACAATTTTAACAATTTTTACAAAAACTAAAACATTTAAATTAATCCTTTTAAATTAAACATTTTTAGTCAATATTTTACAATATTTGTTTTCTAATTTACCAATATTTCTTTACTGATATTTATTTACCAATATTTTTAGTAGACATTTATAAAATATTAGCAAATATTTGTAAATCATACCACTAATAAACTAATAAACTATAAATATTGAAAATTATTATATATAACTAATAAAAAACCATTATAATAAATAATACATTGATATATACAAATAATAGGATAAATTAAAGTATAACAAACGTATAATTAATAACAGCAATAAAATAACAATATTAAATCCAAAATTAATAAAAAAATAGAAATTAATATAAGAAATATTAATTTATATTAAAATAATATTAATTTCTAGACCATACTGTATTTATAATAATTTAAATATTATAATTATAACTTATACTTGATGACATATAAACTTAATCTTAAATAAATTCTTTCATATCATTAGCAAGCTTTTTACCTAAATCCTCAGCTTCACCAATAGGAGATTTAAGCTTAGCTTTATGAAGTATTTCTCCTTTTTGAGTCAATAATATAGAATAAAGACTTAATTCATTTCCATTTACTCTAGCTATTGATCCTAAAGGCCATTGACATCCAATACCTAATTCTTTAAGAACGGTTTTTTCTGCTAAAACTTCTTGTTCTGATTCATGATGATTCAATTTTCGTATAGTGTTTTTAGCCAGAGAATCTTTCCTAGTTATTATGGCTAAAGCACCTTGACCAGCAGGAGGAGTTAAATAATCAAGAGAAAATCTATTTTTAATACATTTTGTAAGACCTAATCTATTTAAACCAGCTTCTGCCATTATAGTAGCATCAACTTCACCATCTAAAACTTTTTCAACACGAGTTCCAATGTTTCCCCTAATAGGTTTCAATTCAAGCCCTTTTTCATACATATTACAAAAAGCTTCTCTCCTTAAACTACTAGTCCCTAAAGTTGAACCCTTTTTAAGATCCTCCCAAGAATAATTTGAGACTAAAACCTCATTTGGAGACTCTCTTATTGGAACTGCAGCTATTTCAAGATCTTCATTAAGTTCAGTTGGAACATCTTTTAAACTATGAACTGCAAAATCTACTTCTTCCTCTAAAACAGCCCTATCTAACTCTTTTGTAAAAAGTCCTTTAGAATCCATATTATAGAGTTGAGAAGTGGTTATTTTATCACCAGTAGTCTTTATGATTTTAGTTTCAACCTCATTATTTGTCAAATCAAACAAACGATTTCTAATATAATTTGTCTGTGTTAAAGCAAGTTCACTACCTCTAGTTCCAACAATCAATAAATCATCCCCAATTCAAAAAAGAATTGTAATTAAAATAAATAATAATCCGATAAACACAAATAAAAAAAATTTATAAATAATAAAAACTTCATTTTTAAACTTATAAAAATAAAAAATTTTTATAAATAATAAAAACTTCGTCTTTAGCTTTATAAAATCAGATATTTTATAAATAATATATTTTTATGTTGATATAAATTTTTTCATTAAAATAATAATTAACTGAAATAATAATTTTTTAATAAATATCCTCAAATGTCCTTCAATAACATTGCATTAATAGCAACTAAAATTGTACTTAAAGACATTAATACAGCTCCAATAAGTGGATTAAGCATAAAACCAAAAGGAGCTAAAATTCCTGCAGCCAATGGTAATGCAATTACATTGTATCCAGCACCCCAAACAAGATTTTCATTCATCTTTCTTGTTGTTTTACCTCCTAAATCTAAAAATTTAATAATATCCAAAGGATTACTTTTTACCAATATAACATCAGCAGAATCAATAGCTACATCAGTTCCTGAACCTATAGCCACTCCAATATCTGCTGCTACCAAACTTGGTGCATCATTTACACCATCACCAATCATCATTACAGTAAATCCAGATTTCTGATACTTTTTAACTATCTTTTCTTTATCTTCTGGAAGAAGCTTCCCAAAAACATTTTGAATTTCTAATTTTTTAGCAACTAAATTTGCAGTTTCTTCATTATCCCCTGTAAGCATAACAGGTATAATATTACGTTTTTTAAGAGAATCAATCATTATTTTAGATTCTGATTTAATTTCATCACCTTGAGAAATAAAACCCAAAAGATCATTATTCTTATTTAAAAGATAGCTAATAGAATTACCACTTTCTGCAAGCTTTTTAAATTTTGATTTATCATAAGATATACTTTTTTTATCTAAATAGGTTACAGATACTATTTTAAATTCTTCACCACTAATCTCACCAGTTAAGCCAATTCCAGTTTTTTGATAAGTATTATGTGCTCTTTCATAATTTAATTCTTTTTCTTTTGCTTTAGATAATATGCCTATAGCTAATGGATGATTAGATCCATCTTCTAATCCAGCAGCTATTTCCAAAATAGTTTCATCAGCAATATCATCTTTTAAACTTCCATAATTAGTTACTTTAAAGTTCCCTTCAGTCAATGTACCTGTTTTATCCATCAAAGCATATTTTAACTTTTTAACTTGTTCAAACGAAGTCCTATTTCTAAATAAAAGTCCATTGTTAGCTCCAATAGAAGTACTCCTAGCTACTACAAGAGGTATAGCTAATCCTAATGCATGTGGACAAGCGATAACAAGAACAGTGACAGCTACAGAAAATGCAACACTAATGTTTTCTACAAAATACCAAGAAGTAAAAGAAATTATCCCTAAGATAATAGCTACATAAAATAATGTTCTTGCAATAATATCTGCCATTGTTTCTCTTTTTGATTGTTCTTTTTGAGCTTCAGAAACCAATTTTTGTACTTGAGCTAGATAACTTGTTTCCCCAGTACCGGTTATTTTAATTTGTACATTTCCTTCTCCATTAACCGAACCTCCAATAACTTTACTATTAACATCTTTCGTTATTTGTTTAGACTCACCAGTTACCATAGACTCATTAATACTTGTATTACCCCTAATAACAATTCCATCTGCAGGAATCTTCTCTCCAGCCCTCGCTTCAACTACATCATTTTCTTTTAATTTATCGACATCAACATCGATAATTTTCCCATTTTCAAGTTTATGAGCCTTTTTAGGAAGCAATTTAGCTAATTTATTAAGTGCAGAACCTGCACTCATTATTGAATTCATCTCTATTATATGTCCAAGTAACATTATATCTATTAAAGTAGCTAATTCCCAGAAAAAATCATGAACCATAGGATGCACATGAAATATATTATTTGCGAAAACAGAATAAAGACTATAAAAATAAGCTACTGTAATTCCCATAAATATTAAAGTCATCATTGCAGGTTTTTTATTTCTTAGTTCTTCCTTTGAACCAGTGAAAAAAGGTTGACCTCCATAAAAATATATTATAGACCCTACAACCAAAACAAGCCAATATGAACCTGGAAAGCTAATTTGAAAAGGCATTTCCATTCCCATCATTGGAGATAATAATATGGTTGGAATTGTTAAAATTAAAGAAACCCAAAACTTTTTCTTAAGGTCTTCCATATCCATCATACCCATTCCAGCATGATCCATATGTTCATGACCCATATCACCACTATCACCATGATCCATATGCTCATGATCCATATCACCACTATCACCATGATCCATATGCTCATGATCCATATTATCCATATCACCATGGTTCATATGCTCATGATTCATATGTTCATGGTTTTCATCCATATTCTTATGATGCATATTTTCATGATCCATATTCTCTTTGGACATAGTGTTTCTATTATGGTTGTCTTTCTCATCCATAAAAATACCTCATTTAAGAACCTATTTAAGAATTATTTTTTAATTTAAGGAAAAATTATCAGCTTATCTATCATTATTATAAAATGGCTAATTTTAATTTATTACTCTATTATATGTATTTAGAATTTAATATATTTTTCATAATTTTTAAATAATAAATAATAAGTAACTAAGGAATAGATGAGATATTATGAAATACAATTATATAAAAATAAATAAAAAATAAAAGTATCATAATGAGGGCATTATAATAAGAGTATTAAATAAAAGTATTATAATAAGAGTATTATAACAAAAAAATTAAAAAATTATCTTTTGTTTATTTGAGAATAATTAGAACGATAAATAAAAAGAATATTCTTATTATTAGATATAACTTTTTTTTGAGCTTCAATAGGATTTTTAATAACTTCAACATTATTCGACATCTTTTTTTCTATTTCAATCCCTAAATCATCAGTTAATATTAAATCAAACCAGCTATCTGTATCTTTACATATTTCAGCTTCATTCATCTCATCTTTATTCATTTTAGATTGAGTTATTTTAGATTCATCCCTTTTATCTTTATTCATTTCAATTTTACTTATTTCATTTTTATTCATGATCTTTGATTTATCTAAAAAATTATCTAGGAGAGTAGCTACACTATTTTCATCAATTTCTTCACAAGTAACACCATATTTGCCTCCTAAAATAATAGTATAATCACTTAAATCACTAATCATTTTGATAGAGCTTTCAATAGCTTTTGTGTTAATTCCAGGATTAATTTCCTCAATAATAATAGATCCATTTTCTTTTTTTAGTGAAGTTCTTCCTTTAATACCATTAAAATTAGCTAAACCATTTTTAATATCATTCGTACTAAGACCTAATGATAAAGAAACAGTAACAGCACATAAAACGTTTGAAACATGGTGTTTTCCTGGAGCAAAAGTATCGATAGACAATGATCCTGAGATATTCTCACCAGAAACAGTCTTTATATTTTTATAAGATATCTCAATAAAAGTATTATTTAATCCATAATCAACAGTATCAACATTTACATTAGAAGAATCATTGTATAAACTGAAAGTATTAGATTTAGATAGAACATTTTTAAATTTATAATCATTTCCATCATGTTCAAATCCAATGTAATAATCATCTAATGTTTCTTTTTCAATAACAACTATATCACAATCAAAAACTTGTTTTTTTGCATTTCTTGCATTTGAAGTATTTTTAGCTATAGGATAATTTTCTACAAGGTTAGTTAATACACCAACATCACCTAATCCAGTAACTCCCAATGAACTTTCAAAAATACAAGCACCATATCCCATATCATTGCAAAAATCAGTGCTTAAATTATTAGTTTTAGTTAAATCATCAATTTTTACACAATCAGAATTATCAACTGTTTTAGCCATGTTTATGGTTTCTAATATGCTTGCAGGAGTTATACTAATGTTCTTTTTTAAAGTTATTTTTTTACCATTTTTATAAAAACAAGACCCAAGACTGCTTAAAAAAAGAGGATTCTTGTTAAGTAAAATCTCTTTAAGCATAGCTACAACACTAGTTTTACCTTTAACACCAGTAACTTCAACAACAGGAATATTTTTAGTAGCTATATCTCTTTTCCACTCATTTAAAATTAATTCAACTGCTTTATGATGAGTTATCTCATTTACAGAAATACCAACAGAATCATTATAATTATGATTATAATTATCATGAATATTATGAATATCAATATTATTAATACTATTATTGAGATTATTATTAACACTACTATTAATATTATTAATATTACTTTTAATATTATTTTTTATATTATTGTTAATAATATTGTTGATATTATTATTGATATTATTGTTAATATTATTATTGATATCATTAGTATTGTTATTAATAGTATTATTCTTAAAATTATTAATATCAGGAACTTTAAAAGGAGAATGAATAGGATTAACTATTAATATATCAGTATTATTTGAATTACTAATGTTTAAACTATTAAAGTAATCAATAATATCATTTTGATTATTTATAATATTTATATTATGAAACTCAAGCAAATTCGTCTCTTCCTCTTTTAAAGTATTGTAAATATCATAAGCAGTAATATTATTAAATAGTCCTAATTTTTTAATACCAATTGCAATTTTAACTCCACCATGAGTTAAATCAATAATCAATACATCCATGTTTAACAAAACCAAAAATAATCTATAAAAATATACAATAACATAACCAATTAAACTATAATCAATTAAACATAGCTAATTAAAACACAGCTAATTAAACACAGCTAATTAAACACAGCTAATTAAACATAGCTAATTAAAACACAGCTAATTAATCCAACTATTGAAACTAAAAACAAACTCTATCTGAACCTGACCCACCTTCAGTTAACTTTTCTTTAACTTTTTGATAAAAGTATTTATCAGTTGTTCTAATAAAACAAACATCATTTTCAGATCTTACAAATCTTAATTCTTCAGAATCGTCAATTTCTTGGCTAACTTGACCATCCATAACAAGAACAGCTTTTTTACCTTTTTTAAGAAGCTTAACTTTGATTTCGCTTTTATCAGAAACAACGAATGGCCTTAAACCTAATTTATATGGACATATTGGAATTATAATAAAAGCCCCAACTTTTGGATCTACAATAGGGCCTCCTGCAGACATAGAATAAGCAGTTGAACCACTAGGAGTAGATAATATAAGTCCATCGGCCCTAAATTCCTCTACAATCTCACCATCCACTCTAACTTCAAAATTCAACATTTTTGCTGGTTTTTCAGTCATTATCACAACTTCGTTTAATGCTGTAAAAAGTTCTTTTCCATGAGAAACTTTCAGTTGAGTTCTTTTTTCCTTAAAATATTCACCTTTAAGAATAGTATCAATCTTTTTAAAAGAATTTTCAATATCTAATTCTGTTAAAAATCCAACAGTCCCTAGATTAATCCCCAAAATAGGAATTTCACTATTACTTAGCTTGGTTTGACCTCTTAAAAGAGTTCCATCACCACCAAGTGTTATTACCATGTCAACATCAAATTCTTTAATATTTGTTGCATACCTATAATAATCATCTTTAAAAGTTAAACCATGCAATTCATTAGCTATACCTTCACTATATTTAGAAATTTTAGCTATATTCTCATCAAGAGTAGATTCATCCATATTGAGCTCGGATAATTTTTTAGCTAGTGAATTTTCAATTGATATATCTATATTATGACTATCTAAAAATTGTATAAGTTTAGCTGAGAATAAAACAGCTTCAATCTTATCTAATCGACTTACAATTCCAACTCTTTTAATATCAAATGATTTATTATTGTTTATAGTGTTTATTATCTTTTTATGTAGTTTAGAATTGCTTGAACCAATGACAATAGCTTTTTCAGAGATACTTAATCTCTTTTTTAATTTATTTCCATTTTCATCAGTGATAACCGCACCAGATTCGCTAGCTATCAGCATCGAAGCAGCAATATCTATTATCCTACTTCCTCTCATATCAATAAACACATCATATTTACCATTAGCTATATAAGCTAATTCTAGAACAACAGAACCTAAAATTCTCATTCTTCTTACTTTTTTTATTAGATTAAAAACTCCATAGCTATTGTTTTTAACAAAAGCCCCTATGGATAAATTATTGATATTAGTTTCAGAATTAGGGGTCATCTTTTTATTGTTTAGCCAAGCCCCTTTTCCTTTAACTGCATGATAATAATCTCCACTAGCAAAATTTTTAATAAAACCTAGCTCAATATCATCGAGAGAAACATATTCCTTATTAACCAGAGCAACAGCTATAGAGATTCCATAAGCAGATATATTTTTTATAGCATTACTTGTTCCATCAAGTGGATCAACAAGAAATATAAATCTAGGATTATCTAAATCAAAGTTATTTAAACTTGATTCATTTAAATCTGAATTAATTAAACATGATTTATTTAAATCTAAGTTATTTAAACTTGATTCATTTAAATCTGAATTAATTAAGCCTGATTTATTTTTAGAATTATAAACTCTTTTTAATTCATCAGATACATTAATATTCTTTACACTACCATCACCAATTTTTAATTCCCCTATTTCTTCACTGATCAAAATAGAAGTAAAATTAGTGTTTTTTAATACTTTTATAACCTCTTTTTCAGCAATTAAATCAATAAAAGAAGTAGGTGTTCCATCAGCACCCATTTTAACAAATTCACCAGATTTATTATTTCCAACATGCTCCTTAATCTTTTTTTCAACATTTTCAATTATCTTATTGGAAATATTTTCACATAAATCAATGTCTTTTTTATTCATTTTATTGCACCATAAATCCTTTTTAAAAGAAATTCTTCTTAAAATCCTTTTAAAAATGTTTTAATTAATAATTATTCTTTATAATACTTAATATTATTTATAATAATGTTATTTATAATATTAAATGTTATTTACAGTACTAATTCTTATTTATAATAATAAATTGTTAGTTATTTAAATATTAACTATTATTTACAATGATAAATTTATTATTTGTATGGATAAATTTATTATTTATATTAATATATTTATTATTTGTATTAATATTAATTTTTATTTATAATAATTATTATTTATATAAAATATTAAATATAAATCCATTGATTTTAATTATTATCAATAATTTCATCGTTTAAATAAACAACTGAAGCAACAACAGTACCTAATTCCTCAACAGTATGATTAATTTCTTCTATAATTAATTCATTGATTGTTTCATTACGAATATCCATCATATAAGTAACCATTTCTTTAGCTTCTTTAATAATCTCTTCAGGAGATTTATTAATCCCTGAATTTTCAACAACACAACCAAGATTATCTCCAATAGCTATAGCTATAGCAGAAGAAATTAAATCTCCTTTTTTATCTGAGCTTATTGTAGCTAATACACAATTAACCATAGCTCCTGCTTTTAATTTTGGAAGTAAACATACTTTAGTTTCTTTTTCTAACATACTAGAAACTTTAATTAAATTAACATCACCTATACCTGCTTCAATTAACGCATTATCAAATGAATTGAGTTTAGTTGGACCTTCTGCCTTTCCAGATACAATAGCAACCTTCATTTTATCACATAGTAAGCTTTAATAAATTATTATATTTAATATTATTCTATTAAACAGTATTCCATTAATAATATTCCATTAAATAGTATTCCATTAAATAATATTATATCAAGTATTATTTTACTTAAAATAACATTAAAATAAAATAATATTAGTAAATAATAATTATTAAAATAATTATTAATACTTTTA
>NZ_JXMW01000013.1 GCF_002072215.1 Methanobrevibacter arboriphilus JCM 13429 = DSM 1125 | reverse complement strand
TAAAATCAGTCACATTAGTAACACCACCACTAGTATAGAAATAAAAACCATCACCACTAGTAACATTAATAGTATTATTCAAGAAATTAACACCCTTAACATTACCATTAGACAAATAAACATAAACACCATAACTAACACCAGTAATATTGTTGTTAGCGAAGGTTATATTGGTGTTGTTGCTGCCGTATGCCTCCAGAAAAACACCATAGTATGTTTCTGTGATGTAGTTGTTGGCGAAGGTTATATTGGTGTTGTTGCTGCCGTATGCATCCAGAAAAACACCAGAGCCGGATGTTCCTGTGATGTAGTTGTTGGCGAAGGTTATATTGGTGTTGTTGCTGCCGTATGCATACAGAGAAACACCAGAGCCGGATGTTCCTGTGATGCTGTTGTTAGCGAAGGTTATATTGTTGTTTTTGTTGCTGGATGCAGACAGAAAAACACCAGAGCCGGATGTTCCTGTGATGTTGTTGTTGGCGAAGGTTATATTGTTGTCGTTGCTGTTGTATGCATCCAGAAAAACACCAGAGCCGGATGTTCCTGTGATGTTGTTGTTAGCGAAGAAGATTATATTGATGTTGATGTTGTTGCTTAAGTATGTAGACATAAAAACACCATATGATGTTCCTGTGATGCTGTTGTTAGCGAAGGTTATATTGGTGTTGTTGCTGCCGTATGCCTCCAGAAAAACACCATAGTATGTTTCTGTGATGCTGTTGTTAGCGAAGGTTATATTGGTGTTGTTGCTGCCGTATGCCTCCAGAAAAACACCATAGTATGTTTCTGTGATGCTGTTATTGACGAAGGATATATTGGTGTTGTTGCTGGATGCACGCAGACAAACACCATAGGCGGATGTTCCTGTGATGTTGTTGTTTTCAAAAACCAAATTACCAGACGAAACAGGACTACCAGAGCTACCATCACCTAAGTATACACCAGAATAACCACCAGTTATATTATTACCACTAAATAAAACATCAAAAACAGTCTTATCAGCAGAGTTACCGAAAAAAGAAACAGCACCACGATAATTAGTAGCTATACTGGATTTAATAATATTATCCTTAATAACAACACCTGTTATAGGATTAGCACTACCACTACTACTTAAATTAATACTAACACCAGAAGTAGTAATATTATTATCACTAACAGTCAAATCACTACAATTAGATTTTATAGCTGTAGTATAACCACTAATAGTTAAATTAATAATCTTTACATTAGTAGCATTAATATTAAACAAAGTACCACTAGATGTTGTGAATTTAGCACCACCACGATTTTTACCAACAATAGTAGCATTACGACTAATATTAAGCTGACCCCAATCAACATACTCACCATCATCAAAACTAATCACCAAATCATTATCATTATCATTATTAATAACACTTTGAAACTGTTCAGTAGTATTAAATGTAGTAAAATCATGATTAGCTGCACTAACACTAGATAAAGCTAAAAAAATAAATAAAACACACATAACAAAAATAATTGGCTTAAAAAATCTATTTATTGTAAACATTTTCGTTTTTCACCTCCTGATCCAATCAATAAGTATATATAATATAAAATATGTAACTATAATAAAATGAACACTCACTATGTTACAATATAATATTATAAAAATACTCCTATATAAATGTTACCTCCTAAAAATAAAAAACAATAGCTACCCCCCCCCCCCCCCACCTTAAAATTAAAAATAAAGGATTATTAAAGATAATTAAAAAAATATAAGAAAAAAATACAAAAATTAGAAAAACTTAAAACAATAAAGAAAAAATGTATAAAAAAAATATAAATTAAAGTGATGATAAG
The DNA here is from genome assembly GCF_002072215.1 of Methanobrevibacter arboriphilus JCM 13429 = DSM 1125. Classification (NCBI taxonomy): domain Archaea; kingdom Methanobacteriati; phylum Methanobacteriota; class Methanobacteria; order Methanobacteriales; family Methanobacteriaceae; genus Methanobrevibacter; species Methanobrevibacter arboriphilus. The sequence goes on along the minus strand of NZ_JXMW01000013.1, from coordinate 30,630 downwards.
ATGGTATTAGTTGAAGAATTTGTTATTTCAAGTGCAAATGATGTTCCAGGATATAAAATTACTGAAACAAAAGGTTTTGCATATGGATTAACAGTAAGAAGTAGAGGATTAGGTGGACAACTTGGAGGAGAACTCCGATCTATTTTAGGTGGAGAAATAAAAGAATACCAACAAATGATGGAAGAATCAAGAGATAAAGCACTAAATAAATTAATAGAACATGCTAAAAGTATGGAAGCTAATGGATTAATAGCTGTTCGTTATGATTCAGATGCAGTAGCTACAAATATGCAAGAAGTATTAGCTTATGGAACTGCAGTTGTATTAGAAAAAGAGTAAAGAAAAAATAATATAAATATTACTATAATAAAAATTAGTAATAAAAATAGAAAAACATATAAATTATAAAAAATAATATAATACTACATTATTAAAGATCCAGAGGTTTTAATGAGTATTTATCATTTATTCATATAAAACCTCTATCCTATTTTTTCTAGCTAATTGTAAATATTTTTAAAACTATTTTTATAGCTATTATAACTTTTATTCTATTTCCTATTTTTTGTATATTGATTATTGAATTTTTTATAAAAGTCTTGATAAATGAATTTTTATTCTAATCTTATTTATAATAGCTATTTTTTAGTTATTAGTGTTATTATTGGTTTTGATGTTTTGTGATAATTTTTTTAATTTTTATATTTAAAAGTAATAGTTTTTTAGTTCAAATTATTACTAATAATCATTAGTAACTGTTAATCATTATGATATAAAAGTATTACTATTAACAAATATTTTTAAGATAATCAATGATCTTAACAGTATTATTAATAGCGATTTTTTATCTAATGCACTTAGAACAAGAAAAAATATGAATAATATTGATTGGAATAGTTATTATAACTATAACATAACTGTAATTGATAATTATGATAAAAAAAGGAATTAAAATTAGAAATGTTTACTAGAAGAAAAATTTAAAAAAGTAGTTCTTGAATTCCATTACAATTAGTTGATAAAGAATTATAGAATAAGAGAAAATTGTAAATAAGAAAATTCAATTAGCATAACTAAAAACATTTATATATGTGAGTAAGCTAAGAATATAATGAGTCATAAATGGAACGAATATCTGTTCCAATATATATTAAGATTTATTTTTTTATAAAAATTAGATCTGAATAATATGACTTTGAATAAAAAGATTGGTATAAAAAAAATATAAATTAAAGTGATGATAAGATGGTATTAGTTGAAGAATTTGTTATTTCAAGTGCAAATGATGTTCCAGGATATAAAATTACTGAAACAAAAGGTTTTGCATATGGATTAACAGTAAGAAGTAGAGGATTAGGTGGACAACTTGGAGGAGAACTCCGATCTATTTTAGGTGGAGAAATAAAAGAATACCAACAAATGATGGAAGAATCAAGAGATAAAGCACTAAATAAATTAATAGAACATGCTAAAAGTATGGAAGCTAATGGATTAATAGCTGTTCGTTATGATTCAGATGCAGTAGCTACAAATATGCAAGAAGTATTAGCTTATGGAACTGCAGTTGTATTAGAAAAAGAGTAAAGAAAAAATAATATAAATATTACTATAATAAAAATAGAAAAATATATAAATTATAAAAATAAACATAGGTACAAAGCTTTGAGATTCATCCTAAAAAGGATGAGTCTCACTCTAATTTTTTTTAAAAAAGAATATAAACATAACAAATTAATAACTACTTTTCTAATATTTAACTATCTATAAAAATTTTCTATTTTTATAAGCTTAAAAATAATTTTATATTATTTTAAAAATAATAATAAAAATAGGATTAAATAATAATAAATATAACTAAAAAAATATAGTAATATTAAAGGTGATTATAATTTTCAATGAAAATCTAATATTTAAAGACAAAAAAATTCCAAGAATAATCTTAGGAACAGCTCCATTTACAGCAGAAAGCTATTTTGGACATAGATCCAGATTATATCACCTTGATTTAGAGATAAACTCTGATAATGTAGCTAAAATAATAAAAAAAGCTAATGAAAATGGAGTAAATGCTATAAATTTAGTAAATAATGATAATTTAATAGAAAGCTATGAAAAGGTAGTAAAATACAGTGAAATAACTATTATTGGAACTGTTGGAAAAACAATAATCGATTATGTTAACCCAGATTATGGAAAAGCAAAAAATGTTGATTGGAAAAAAGACATAAAGCTTTTAGCTAAATATAATACTCCAATAATGCTTGTTGATGAATTTATTACTGATAGCTATGATTTTGAGTTAATTGAGGAAATATTAAAAGAAATTAAAAAACAAGGCGCATTTGCAGGGCTTATAACAGCTTACCCATATAAAACAACGGAAAAATTACTTGATTCGCCTATCTTAGATTTATTTGATTTTTATATGATTCCTGTAAATAAACTCGGATATATGATGGATACTAAAGTCTTTTTAGAAAAAGAAAGAGAAGATTTAGCTAATCTCATTGAAAAAATTGATAAAAAAATAATCATAAATAAAATATTAGCTTGTGGAATTCAACAACCAGAAGAGGCTTTTAATTTTTTAAAAGAATTAAATTATGCAGATATGGTTACAATTGGAGTAGCTAGTGAAAAAGAAGCTGAAACTGATTTCAAACTTTTAAAAGATATCTAAAACAATATTGTAAAACAAACAATATATAAATAAATTCTTAATTATTAAAAATATTAAGCTCTACTTTTTAAATAAATTATATTACTTTTAAGTCTATTACTATTTACTTTTATATCAATATCATTAAAAATTAAAAAAAATTATCACAAAACATCAAAACCAATAATAACACTAATAACTAAAAAATAGCTATTATAAATAAGATTAGAATAAAAATTCATTTATCAAGACTTTTATAAAAAATTCAATAATCAATATACAAAAAATAGGAAATAGAATAAAAGTTATAATAGCTATAAAAATAGTTTTAAAAATATTTACAATTAGCTAGAAAAAATAGGATAGAGGTTTTATATGAATAAATGATAAATACTCATTAAAACCTCTGGATCTTTAATAATGTAGTATTATATTATTTTTTATAATATATTATTTTTTATAATTTATATATTTTTCTATTTTTATTACAATAATAATATATAATATTATAGTAATACTTTTATAATATGAAGAACATAACAATATCTTGCAGTATCACCAACTTAAAAAAACATTGATTATATCTTAAGGAGAAGGATCTTTAATAATGTAAAATCAATAGACCTTCTCACTAAGCTTTGAGGAGATGATACTCATGAAATCAAAGATATTAATATTTGTTTATAATTTAAAATTCATCTTTAAATTTAGAAAACTTTTTATTTTCTATATATTTATAAGAAGACAAAGTTGGTTTTCTGCGCCATATATAACTATTTCGATTATAAATCTGATAAAAATATGTTATAATATCAATATTTTAATTAATAATAAAAATAATAGTAATTATAAAGTTAAAACTAATTATCTCTTCTTTCTTTAACTAAATTCAAAAATTCTTTAGAATCCTCTGCTTCTTTTAATTCCCATGACCTAATAACAGGAATACCATCTAAAGAATCCTTAATCTTCTTGTTATTGACAATGAAAAAAGAGTCAGAATCAGTTATCAAAGATAAATCTTTTAAACTAATAGCCATCTTATGAAGAGTTTTTTCAGGACGATTACTGTCTAAACTAGCTATAAGCGGATTTTCTTCTGTTGAATAATCATTAACTCCTTTTTCAATAGCTAATGCATCAAAAGGTGTGCTTTTAGTTTCAAGAACTCCAAAACCTAAATTAGCTAAATCTTTTGTTTTTTCATTATTTATTGAATTATCAGAGCTAATCTTATTAAAATCTGTTTTATCAGATTTAATATTAAATAAATCAATGTCAACAGTAATCTTCATATTTAAAATATCTTCAAGAATCATTGCTGTTTCAGGATTAGCTCTAACCATATCATTCTCATATTTATAAATAGTTTCCCTTGAAACATGAGCAAGATCAGCTAAATCCTTTAGTGAAAGAGAGTATTCATCACGGTACTCTTTTAAAATGTTTCCATTGATATTAACATAATATCCTCCCCTATCAGCTAAAAACTCAGGATATTCATCATATAAAATTATATTTTTAAGAGTATCAATACCAATAACTGGAAGACCATGTCTTTCATAAACAACATCCTCCTCAAGCTTATGTGTTTTAGATTTAACCCCCACAACAAGAGGAGATGCAAGGAAAGTGCTAGCTACCTTTCTTATTTCTTGAACATGTGCCTCATTAACACTATCAATATTAACTAACACTTTTAAAAGAATTAAAAGTAATTTTTTTCGAGCAGCCATATCAAAACAACTTTGATAATAGACCTGTGAAGTTTCAAATCCTCCTCCACTCAATAATTGACTTATTTCTTGAATAACTTGATTCCTATTCATAGTTTCCATAGGAACACCCATATATTGTTTTAAAACAAATGAAAATGTTTTAAAGCTTATAAAATTATTTTTAAATTTAAAGAGATAATTAATTAATAATAAATTATTATTCAGTATTATTATTAGTATTATTAATAATATCATTAATTATTTTGTTATTAATATCATTAATTAACGTATTATTAATATTATTAATTAATATATTATTAATTAAAATATATATTAGTTTAAAAATATTATTAATCTAATCAATTTAAAAATATATTGATTTTTTAGTATTATAAATATTCCTTTTTGAATTATAAAAACAAAGTCTTATATAAAAACTTATATATTAACCAATGAAAATTTATTTATTATATAATAAAATCATTGAAAAAATGAAAAATATGGTAGTGATAAAATGGAATATGAGATTAAAGGTGGATCTTTCCCAATGGTAATTTGTAAATTAGAAAAAGGAGAAACTATGAAAAATGAAGGAGGATCCATGGCACTAATGACATCAAAAATTAAGATGGAAAGTAGTACTGGAGGAGGAATCCTTAAAGGTCTTGGTAGAGCATTAGCAGGAGATTCTATTTTTTTAAATTTCTTTACAGCCGAAGAAGACGATCAAGAAATTGGTTTTGCAAATAGTTTTCCCGGAAAAATAATTCCAATAGAGTTAGATGGTAATAAAACAATAATTGCTCAAAAAAGTGCTTATCTAGCATCAGAAAAGGATGTTGATATTAATATGCATTTTAGAAAAAAATTAGGTACTGGACTGTTTGGAGGAGAAGGATTCATACTTCAAAAATTTTCAGGAGTTGGAATAGTCTTTTTAGAAATCGATGGAGAAGTTGTAGAATACGATTTAAAAGAAGGTGAAAAATTAGTTATAGATCAAGGTCACCTTGCTGCGATGGATGAATCTGTTGATTTTGATATACAAAGAGTTAAAGGTGCTAAAAATATCATGTTTGGAGGAGAAGGTCTTTTCTTAGGCACTTTAACTGGACCTGGAAAGGTTTGGGTACAAACAATGCCATTAAGCAATTTTATCGAAGCTATTATACCTTATATACCACGTAATGATTGATAAATGGAAATTTCATTTTTCCATTTTTTTTAACTTTACTTTTATCTTAAGTTCATAGCAATTAATTTAGATCTAGTCATATCATTAACAGCATATTTAACTCCTTCTTTTCCCATCCCACTCATTTTAAATCCACCAAATGGCATGTTATCGGTTCTAAAAGTAGATTGTTTATTGATAAAAACAGAACCTGCCTCAATTTCATTTGCACATTTTAAAGCATTCTTAAGACTTTCAGTAAACACACCAGCTTGAAGCCCAAATTCAGAATTATTAGCTGCAGATATAGCTTCTTCAACACCATTAACCCGAATTATAGGTGAAACAGGACCAAAAGTCTCATTTACAACAATATCCATGTCAGAAGTTATATTGTCCAGAATAGTTGGCTCAAAAAAGTTACCATCACGATTTCCACCAGTTAAAAGTCTAGCGCCTCTTTTATAAGACCTAACAACAGACTGTTCAACCATCTTAGCCGCATCTTCATCAATTAAAGGACCAATGTCAGTTTTAGGATCCATTGGATCTCCTATTTTAAGTTTTTCAGTTTCCTTAACAAATAAGTCAATGAATTCATCAGCTATAACTTCATCAACAATAATTCTCTTAACAGCCATACAAACTTGACCAGAATAAAGATAAGAACCTAAAACAGCAGCTTTCACAGATTTTTCAATGTCAGCATCTTCAAGGACAATTAAAGGATCATTTCCACCAAGTTCCAATGTTATCTTTTTCATTCCAGCTCGATTTGAAATTAAAAGCCCAGTAGCTACACTACCAGTAAAAGAAATTTTATCTATATCATCATTTACTGTTAACTCATCTCCAATTTCCCCACCAAAGCCAGTGACAGTATTAATAACACCATCTGGAAATTCTTGAGATATAATCTCAACAAGCCTCATGGCAGCAAGAGGAGCTTGAAGTGATGGTTTTAATATGGTTGTATTTTTTGCAGCAATCGCTGGGGCAATTTTATGAATAGCTAAATTTACAGGATAATTAAAAGGAGTAATAGCTGCAACAACACCTAAAGGAATCTTTTGAGTAAAAGCAAAAAATCCTTTTCCACCAATCCCTGCATCTAAAGGTACAGTTTCTCCATAAATTCTTTTAGCTTCTTCTGCAGCAAATTTTAAAGTTTCAACTGATCTTTCCATCTCACCTATAGAATCTTTGATTGGTTTTCCTGTTTCTTTTGTTATTAACTTAGCTAATGATTTTTTTTCACTTTTTAAAGATTCATAAGCAGAATACAATCCTTCAGATACTTTTTTTGAAGAAAAATCATTTAGTTCTTTTTTTGCTTTATTTGCAGCAGAAATAGCAAGTTTAACATCTCCCCTATCACCAATAGGAACTGTATCTACAATTTCATTATTATATGGATTTTTAACATCAAAAAGTTCTTCTTTAGATTTAAATTCTCCATTAATTAGCATTTTCATCTATACACCCCAATTTTAAATTTTATAATTCATATGAATATTGTTAAAGTACAAACATTAAATTAATCACATTAACTTAAATTAATAAAACATATCTAAATTAAATATTAGATTAAAACTTAAATTAAATCATTAGATTAGATCAACAATTCATTAATATTCATTATAATAATATATTTCTTAATACATCCATAGTTAATAGATTCATTATTTACTATTACATTCATAATTAATACATCATATATTACATTTTAATATAATACCTCTATTGTTATATTCTTTAATATATTCATTATTATATTCTTTATAATATTATATTTATTAATATATTTTTAAATAAAGATTTAAATAATTGTTGGAACTTTAAAATAGATTTAAACTTAAATTATAATAATTAAAATAAAATAGAATATAAAAAATTAAAACAAAATATAAATCAATTTAAACAATCAAAACTTTGAATGAATACTTTCAATAGACTTATTGATATTATTAAGTTCATTAGAGCTGATTTCATCCCCAATACTTAAAATATAGCTTTTATAAAAAGACATAGCGATTAAAACAATCACAATCATACCACCAATTAAAAGAATCAATTCAGCACTTGACTGTCCACTTTCATCAAATATTAACATATCAAGCTTCAAACTAAAAAATTTAGACTTCAAACTAACAAAATTCAAATTAACCATATAATCCACCTAACCATTAAACTATTTCAAAAATCAGCCTATAATTAATTGTTTAAATTGCTAAAAAATAAGATCCAAAATTGCTTATTATGTAAAATAAACTATAAGCTATTATCAATAAAGGAATTGAAAATTTTATTCCTTTTTTAACATTACCATACATTACTAAACTAATAATTAAACCAGCTAAAATAGAATGAATAATAATATAAGACCCTGCAGCTATTTTTGAAGTTTCAATGAGTTCACTACCTTTACCAAGACTTGTCATAAAAGAAGAATAAATTCCAATCATACCCAGAGCAAATGGAGCAGCGATAACAGCAGAAATCACTAAAAAAATAACTGCCATCATTACGCTTGACTTTCTATCTCTTTTTAAAGCATTTAATTCTCTTAAATCATCCGATACATTTTCAATTATATCAGCTAAATTTCCACCAGTTTTTTTAGCTTCAATTATCAACTTAAAAGTTCTTTCAAGATTTTTAGACTTTAATCTAGCTGATATTGCCACCATACTTTCATTAAAATCTCTACCCATTTTTATCTCAATTACTGAACGTTTTATCTCATCATATAATGGACCAGACCCATATTTAGATAATTCTTCCATTGCATTTTCAAAACTTAAACCTACTCTCAACATTGAAGCTAATTGTCTTAAAAAATCAGGAATCGATTTTTCTACATTTTCACTTCTTTTTTCAGATTTATATATTATAATACATGCTAAAAATCCAGGAGGGATAGCTATTGCAAGCACTATTGATATTAATAAATCAAAATTAAAAATAATAGATAAAAATATGAATAAGATTAATAAAAATACTACAAAAATAATTAATATAGCTAAAATCTCTGAAGCTACAGTAAATATTCCACTTACTAATAAAATCTCTTGAAAACTAATTGAATATTTTTTAGGGATTTTATCATCAATAAATTTAGAAATTAAATAAATTAAATCATTTATAATCACATTAACACCATAAAAAAAATAATATCATGAAAAAAATAAAAAAACTATAATTAATAAGTATTAATGAATATTTAAGAAGTGATTAATAAATATTATTCAATTTAAAAGTTAATATTTAATATAAATAGTAAAATTAAGATTAAAGAGTATTATTTTAAAAAAACAAAAAGATAGTTGTATTTTAAAAATATTGATTAAAAATAAAATAAATAAAAATAGATAAATAGAAATTTATCAATGTTTCCTTAAAATTATATGAAATACTACTATCTCCATATTTCTATACATAGGAAAAATTACTGCATAGAAAATTCTAAAAAGTCTTCTACAACTTAGGAACTTAATAATGCTATGATTATATATGGAAAAAAATAAAACTAATTTTAAAGTTCATAAGGGAGATTTCCAATAATTTCAGCTTTATGTTTACCAACAACAATAGTATCCTCTATTCTAACACCAAATTCCCCTTCCAAATATATTCCAGGTTCTATTGTAACAACCATATTCTCTTCTAAAACAGTTTTATCTTTTTTAGAAATACTCGGTGTTTCATGAATATTAAGACCTAAACTATGGCCAGTTGAATGAATAAAATTTTCACTATAACCATAATCCCCAATTATGGACCTAGCTACATTATCAATCTCACAAGCAATTTTTCCAGCTTTTACTGTCTTAATTGCCTTATTATAAGCTTCAAGAACTATATCAAAAACTTCTTTTTGTTTTTCATTATTATAATCAATCATAGTTCTACTTGTATCAGAACAATAGCCATTACACTTAGAACCCCAATCCATTAAAATTAAATCCTCAAGTTTCCTATTTTCAATAGTTGCATGAGGAAGGGATGAATTTGATCCAGTAGCAACGATTGTTTCAAAAGATTCCTCACTAGCCCCATTACTTCTAATTAAGTAGCCAAGTTCATAAGCTATTTCCCAGTCAGTTATTGAATTTTCTTGTTTTTCACGAATATCCAATTCTATAAAAGATTTATGAGCAATATCTGTTGCTTTTTTTATCATTTTAATTTCATTATTAGATTTGATCATGCGTTCTTTTTCTAAAAAATCTTCAACAGACAATTCCCAACTCTCTTTTTTTGTTTTATCGGCGCATAATTTTTTATAAGAACTTACAGGAAGATTTCCTTCAATAGCTATCTTTTTAAGATTTTCTTTATTGAAAACTTCTTTTAATTCTGAAATTGATTTAAATTCCTCTACTTCAATCCATGATGAATTTGAAGCTAATTCTTTATCCATAGCTGTTGTAAATATGACAGGATCTTCTTTTAAAAGACATATTGCAAAACTCGAAGGAAGATAATTGGAAACATATTTAATATTATTAAACTGAGTTAGAAGCATTCCATCATAATCTTTTTCATCCATTCTATTTAAAATACTCTTAGTCCTATCATTAATAGTCTTATCTTTCAAATTTTACACCTTAATCATTATAAACATTATAAAATTATTAAATATCCAAATATCCAAATATCCAAATATTCAAATGATATCTAAATATCCAAATTATCCAAATGATATCTAAATATCAAAGTTTCAAAATATCTAAATATTCAATTTCAAAATATCTAAATGTCCAAATTTTCCTTAATCAACGCAATTAAATCAGTTCTCATTTTAGAAGAAATTTTTTTAGTAATTGCCCTTGCAAAGAAACCAAAATCAGGATCATTAAATTCTAAACCTTCAAAAACAACAGGTTTTTTATATCTAGGAATAAAGTGCCAATGAATATGAGGTTTAGGATTATTATTTCTAAAAACTGAATTTTTTAGACAACTCCAATTAAATAAATCCGCATTGAAAGTTTTTTTATTAGCTAATTCCATACTTTCAACTAATTTTCCAAAATCAGCCCATTCTTCTAAATATAAATCTTTTAAATCTTCACATCGTCTTTTTAAGCTAACAACACAAGTTCCTAAGTATCTTTGAGAAGGAGCTAAAAATATTTCCCAATAATCTGTTTCAGCTATTAAATCTCCATAACTACTATCAATAGAAAACTCACATATTTTATCTTCACATAAATCACTATCTAAATAATCTTCAGACGAAATAACATTATTTAAATTACTTTCAGTTGAGTTATTTTTAATTGAAGCATTTTTAGCTAAGCTATTTTTATATGAATTGTTTTTAGCTAAAATATTCTTAGCTGAATTATTCTCAGTTAAATTATTCTTAGCTGAATTATCCCTAGCTGAATTATTCTCAGTTAAATTATTATTAGCTGAATTAATTTTAATTGAATCATTTTTAGTTGAATTATTTTCAATGTTTTTTATAACCCTACTATCTTTCATGCTTACTATATATAGAATTAATAATATTAGTATTTTTAGAAAATTTAATATTTTAAATTTCTAAAAGTTATAAAAATATTGCAAAAATTTATAAACTTTAGATAATAATTATAAATATATGTTTAAATTTAGTTCTAATGAAATAAGAGACTTATTTATATCATTTTTTATAATTTCCTTAGCCTTTTCAATTCTTTACTCTAGGTTAGATTTTACAAATATACTCAATATACTGCCTATGGTAATGGTTGGTGTGGGATTAGGATTCATACTTCACGAAGTAGCACACAAAATAAGTGCAATGAGATATGGTTATTGGGCAGAATATAAAACTTGGACACCAGGATTATTCATAGCACTGGTAAGTTCAGCATTTGGTTTTATCTTTGCAGCTCCAGGAGCAGTTCATATTTATGGACAATATATGACTGATAGAGAAAATGGAATAATCTCTATATCTGGACCTTTAACAAATATAATTCTATCTCTAATCTTCTTAGCTGTAGCTTTGATGCTAGGTAATACCTACATTGGATTGTTTAATCCATTGATAGCTGTTCCATTATGGGTAAATATATTATTCCAAACATGCCTACTAGGTTTTTCAATCAATGCATTTTTAGCATTATTCAACTTAATACCAATTGGAATATTAGATGGAGCTAAAGTATTTAGATGGGATCCATTTATATGGTTAGCTAGTGTAATAGTAGCAGGAATTATGGTTTATTTCTCATTTACAGGATTCTTTTTTAATTAATTAAAAAATTAAAATTATTTATAATATTAAAATTATTTATAAAATTTAAATTATTTATTAAATTAACCCTATTTGTAAAATTAAAATTATTATAAACTGAAATAAATATAAATATAAAATTGAAATAATTATAAAATCAGAATATTTTTATAAAATTAAGTGGTTAGCATGTTTTCAGATATCCAAATTAGCTATTTTTCATGTACACACAGAGCTATAGAACCTTCTAAAACAATAGCTGAATATAAAGACAAGTTAAAAATAGCTGGAATAACTAGAGTTACTGATATAACCCACTTAGACAGAATAGGAATTCCTGTATTTTCAGCTATTCGACCCACAGCACAAGATGGAGGGGTGAGTATTTATGCTGGAAAAGGAGCTAAAAAAGACCAAGCTAAAGCATCAGCTATGATGGAAGGCTTTGAAAGATACTCTGCAGAAAAACAAAGCATTGATGATGAAAACTCCAAATTAGCTACTTTAAGTGAGATGGATGGTGAGAAATTTATCCATCCAGATGATCTGATTATATCAAATGAAGTTAAAAGTTTGGACTTTGAAAAAGAAAGAAAGATAGAATGGACTCTAACAAAAGATATAATCACAGAAAATGATTATTATATTCCATCTAATGCGATTTTTCATCCATATATTCCTAAAGATGCGAAAAACACATCAGCTATTTTTAAAGGAAACACCAATGGTTTAGCTTCTGGAAATGTTCTAGAAGAAGCTGTTCTTCATGGAATGCTTGAAGTAATAGAAAGGGATGCCTGGAGTATTTTTGAGTTAACTAAGAAAAATAAAAAATGTATAAATATTGATAATATAGAAAATCCTTTAATCAATGAATTACTTGAAAAGTTTAAAAAAGAATCTATCAATATAAAACTCATGGATTTAACTGCAGATATAGCCATTCCAACAATTGCAGCTACAGCAGATGACACAATACTTAAAGACCCTGCACTTTTAACACTTGGAATTGGTACTCATTTAAACCCAGAAATTGCAGTTATGAGAGCTTTAACTGAAGTAGCACAAAGTAGAGCTACACAAATCCATGGGACAAGAGAAGATACTTCAAGAGCAGTTTTAATGCGTAAAGCTGGTTATGAACGTATGAAAAAAATCAATAAACATTATTTTGAAGAACAAGAAAACGATGATATAGTTGATTTAAGTGATATTGAGGATAAAAGTACTGATTCATTGAAAAAAGATATAGAAATAACAACTAATGAATTGAAAAGGAATAATATCGATAAAATATTATTTAAAAATCTTACAAGAAAAGAAATTGGAATAAATGTAGTTAGGGTAATTATTCCAGGAACTGAAAACTTTTCAATTGATCCTGATAGAGTTGGGAAACGTTGGATGAAATTTAAATAGATAAAAGAATTATAATAATTAGAAAAATTATAATAATATACTAATTAAATCTAAAAAAGATAAAATGGATGAAAAAAAGATAATAATATTTACTGGGCCTTCACTATCGATTGAAGAAGCATCTAAAATATTAAAAGCAGATTACCGAGAACCAATTCAAAGGGGAGATATTTTAAAAGCAATGCAAGATTCTCCAGATATTATTGGTATAATAGATGGTGTTTTTCATCAAAGTCCTGCTGTTGGACATAAAGAAATTATAGAAGCTATAAACAAGGGGATAACAATAGTTGGTGGAGGAAGTATGGGTGCTCTTAGAGCATCTGAGTTAGATAGTCTTGGAATGAAGGGAATTGGATATGTTTATAATGAATACTCATCAGGAAACATTGAATCTGATGATGATGTAGCTATTGTTTTTGACAGTGCAACTGGAGAGCCATTTTCTGAAGCATTGGTAAATGTTGATTATAAATTTAAAGAAGCAGTGAAATCAGGCATTATTAATGATGATGAAAGAAAAGAATTAATAAGTGTAGCTAAATCCATTTATTATCCTAAAAGAACATATTACAATATTTTTAAAAACTCAAGTATTGATGAAGGAAAAAAAGAAAAATTAATAGATTTTATTGTTGAACTTGTTGATGTTAAAAAACAAGACGCAATAGCTGTTTTAAAATACATAAAAGATTTAAAATGAATTAATTGAAATAAAAAAAATATTATAGGGGCGAAAACCATAAAATCTTCCCTAAGAGACTTTTACTAGATAAAAAACACCCTGAACTAATAAAAATCATATAAATGTCATGAGAAAACTAGATAAAGGGAAAATATGGTACATTAACTTCCGTAAACTTCCTTAAATATTCAATTTAATCAGAAGGTTAGCAATACAAATAATTGATATTGTGAAAGCTTTTATAAAAATATATTTAAATTATCTGATATACTAACACCCCTTTATAGTTATAGAAGAGAATCAGAGACACTGTTTCCCCAAAAAAGATAAACTCTACAACTTAGGAACTTAGTAATACCACGATAAAAAAATATGTAATAAAAAATATATGAATATTACTATAATAAAAATTAGTAATAATAATAATAAGAAAATTTAAATATTAGAAAAAATAATATAAACCTAGCTACATAGCTTGAGATTCAAGAAAATGAATCTCACTCCAAATTTTTTAAAAAAAGAACTTAAAATTTATCATTTTATCAACTACTTTTCTAATAGTCCCCTAAATATAAAAATAATAGAAAATAAAGTATAAATAAAAAACTATAAAAAAATGAAATTTTTTGGTTTTATTAAATATATACTTGAGAATTATAATATTTCCATTTTTTATCAAATTTTTTATCATTGATATTTTTAAATAAATATTGCGGATACCACTATTTTTAATGAAATTTCAAAAAATAGAGTTTATTCTATGAAAAAACTGTTTTTATAAATATTTAAGAAAAATAAGATAAAATAAATAAAAATATAAATAGAATATCTAATATAAGTATTAGAAAATAAGGAAAAATATTTATTACTATTGTTAAATAAAGAAATATAAAAAAATTAGTATGAATAAATAGAATGTAGGTTTTAAGATCATGAAATTAGCTAAAAAAATCGAAAAAGTAGAAAAAATTCTAAAAGGAAAAGATATTGTTATTGCTTTTTCAGGAGGTGCAGATAGTACATTAATTGCTTATTTAGCTAAAAAAGTAGCAAATAATATACTTGCGGTTACACTTAACAATGAAATAATGCCTTCTAATTTTTTAAATAATGCAAAGAAAATTGCTGATTCAATAGGAATAGAACATGAGATAATTGATGAAAATTTCCTTGAAATAGACAAATTCAAAGAAAATAATCCTAATCGATGTTATTTATGTAGAAGTATAATGTATTCAAATATAAAAAAGTTAGCAGAGGAAAAAGGTTTTGAAACAATAGTTGATGGTACAAACATAAGTGATTTACTTGAAGATAGGCCAGGAATAATGATAAATTATGAAAATGATATTCTAAGCCCTTTAGTTAATGCAGGTATTGAAAAAGAAGATGTTTTAACATATTTAAGCGAAAATAATATTGAATATTCACAATCTACAACATGTTTAGCAACTAGGATAAAAACTGGTCAGGAAATAACTGTTAAAAAGATTAATAGAATTAAATATGCTGAAGATTTTATTAAAAGTCTTACTCATAGTGAAACAGTTCGAGTAAGAGACATAGAAAATACTGCACAGATAGAATTAGAGAATATTGATCCTCTTCTTAATAAAAACACACTTAAATTAGTTGAAAGTGAACTAAAAGCAGTTAATTTTGAAAAAATTACTTTAGATATTGGAACAAAAAATCATGAGAAAAAAGATATAGTTATTTACAAACCTTGTAAAGATGAAGCAAATAAAATAATGTTTGAAAACGAGCTACCCTATAATATTGATATTGGAAAAACCTGTCCAAATCTTGAAAAATTAGGTAAATTAAAATGTTCAAAAAAAATGGGAGTAGCTATGTTGGATATTAATGGACGTAATGTTACTCTTTTTGAAAATGGAAAAATAGTAGCTCGTAAAGTAAAAGATAAAGAAGATGCCCAAAATATCCTAATTGAAGTTCTGCCTATGATTCGTAGAATAATATAAGTAGAATAATATAAATAAAATAATATAAGTAAAATTAATCACTCAAAAATTAGCTCTTTTTCAAATGTTTCATTTACTTTTCTTCTAAAACTAGTCATTTTAGATATAGTGCCCCTATTATCAATACCCGCAAGAGTAATCTCATTTCCAGATAGTTCTAAAGGTTTATCATCAGCTTTTACATCTAATAGAGTTATGTTATAAATAGAAGCCTCTTCTAAATCATCATTCGATTCAATATTGTACTTTATTGACAATCTTTTATGAGGAAATACTTGATTTAGAGATCTTTTTATTACAGTCTCTAATAATTCCATGAACTTTTCTATGAAAGGTAAGTCATTTTTCCAATAGTAACCTAAAACTAATTTCAGCTGTATATCATGCTCAGCTATCTCATTATTATACTTAGTTATTACTACTATATTGTTCTTTTTAGTTTTAATTATTAATGAAGGTCTATCTTCCATGTTAATACTATGTAATTAATACTAAATAATATTTTCGGATTTTTATAAAAATCGCTTTATCTAAAAAGTTACTTTATCTAAAAAAGTTATTTTATTATTATATATGATATTAATTCAAGTGATAGTATTGATTCAAGTATTATTTAAATTTTTTAAAATGAAATTGAAAAGTATATATAGTATTAAATACAATAATATAATTGCTGATATCAAAACAAATACTACTGAAACAAGATATCAATGTCCTCAATTAGCTATAAAAACCACATCATTTTATAGTATATTCCTAACATCTGAGTAAAAACCTTCAAAATATAAAAAGAGGAGTATATTGAGGACATTAACTTCTTTTTAAAATCAAACCTATTATTTTTAATACTATTTTTTTTAATACTATTATTTTTAATAAATATTATTCCTATAAAAGATTTTTATATTAACAATATTGATTAAAATTTTTAAATACTATAAAGTTTAGGCATACCTAAATATTTATATACTATGAAAACAATATTAATAATGGTGATACCCAAACACGTGAATAATCATATCACTAAATATGTCCTCAATTAACAAAATATTGTATTATTCCAAAAAATCAAAATAGCTTCTTTTAAACTAAAAATTGTTAATTGGGGACAAACTCTCTCTCTTTCTCTTAAAATCTTAATTTTCATCAAACCAAATAGTTTAAAATATTTAAAAAAAATTTAGATGAAATATTAATAAAAAGAATTAAAAATAAAAATAATATAAAAAGATTAAGAAAAATTAAAAAATATAAATAATATAAAAAGATTAAGAAAAATTAAAAAATATAAATAATATAAAAAGATTAAGAAGAATTAAAAAATAAGATATTTAAAATATTTTTATATCTATAATATCACCAATATTCATAATATTTAGAAAAGATCAAATATCTAATCAGTTAAAGCTCTAAGAAGATCATTAGCCCTTATTAATCCAACTAAATTCCCTTCAATGCCAATAACTGGAATTTGCTCAATATGTTCAATTCTCATTTTTTTAGCACAGTCAGAAACTTTAGTTTTAGTATTGACCGTGGTAACTCTAACAGTTGAAACATCTTTAACAACCTTATCAGAGAATTTAAGATGATTTTTTTCAACATAAAGAACACTAGTACTATCCCAAGACCATTTGTCTCCTTCTGTCCCAACACTAGAGTTATGAACACTCGTTTCAGATACAACTTCACTTTCATTGATAAAATCTGTTTCTGTAAGAATCCCACTCATTTTAGCATCATTATTTAAAGCAATAACACATTTAAGATTAAAAAACCTCATAACTTCAAATGATACATTTAAAGGAGACTGATCCCAAGTAGTTGGAACATTTTTAATCATATAATCTTCAATAGGATCATTTATATTCATTTCTGAAATAGCTAAAGATACTATATCAGATGAAGTTACAATTCCAATTAAACTTCCATTTTTAACAACAGGAACTCTCCTTATATTATTTTTTATCATTTTAGAAGCAGTTTCAGCAACATCATCATCCAATTCAGCAGTAATAATATCTCTAGACATTATAAGAGCTATTTGTTCCTCATCAGGATTTCCAATAAGATCAGACCTAGTCAATATTCCTACTAATTGATTAGTTCCTTCTTTAGTAACAGGTAAACCAGAAATTTTCTTTTTTCTCATAAGTTCCAAAGCTTTTTCACGATTTCCAGGAACAGAAACATGAATAGGGTCTTTAGAAACTATATCTTTAATCAACATTCAAAACACCAATTAAAAAACACCAAATTAAATCAAATTAAATCAAAAAATTGTATTAATCTAAACATTCATAAAATTGTATTAATCTAACCATTAATAAGATTTATCTATACTTATTCATAAGGTTTATTAAAAACTTATTGAAAATTTATTGAAAATTTATTAAAAAATTTATTAAAAAATTTATTAAAGTTATTCAAATACAATTATAATTAAAATTATTCAGACACATTATATAATAGAGTAATATAATAATATAAACAATATATTACTAAATTTAATATATTATTACATCGCCATACTATTAATAAACAACAAGAACTGAGCATTCTGCAGCTTTAACAACTTTTTCAGCTACACTACCCATAATAAATCTATCAAACCCAGTTTTTCCAGAACTACCCATTACAACTAAGTCTATATCTTCTTTTTCAATAGTTTCTAAAATGACTTCAGCAGGAGAACCTTCATCTACTTTTAAAGTTATTTTAACATCACTAGCACATTCTTCTTTCATTTTTTCTACTTTTTGAAGATTTTTCTCAGTTTCTTTCTTAAGTAACTGGTTTATTTGGAATATTGTATCATCAGAAGGAAGACCAATAGAAAAGCTTGTTTCAACGACACTCAAAGCAATAATTTCTGCCCCACTTGCTTCTGCAAGAAATAGAGCATGTTTTTCTGCTTTTTCTGCAAATTTTGAACCATCAGTAGGCAATAATATTTTTTTATACATTTTATCCCTCGTTAATCCTTGTTAAACTCAATAATTAAATATTTTAACACGATTTTTATTTATTACTATCAATACCACTAAAATGACAGCTTATAAAAAATTATATTAATATTTCATTAATTATATTAATATTTATTTTTATATATTTTATTTTTATATATTTCATTTTTACAATTCTATACATTTTTACAATTCTATATTTTATAACCTAATTTAATCTAATTTACATAGAAATACAAAAACACATATTAATACAATTTATTATAAAATTAAATAACATAATTATATTAATATAATATTTGTCATAAAATTAAATAACTTACTAGATATAAATAGATTTATTAATCATAATATATTAATTTATCTCTATTCATTAAACATATTATATCTTTTGTTTCTGACCTATTAATTAAACTTAAATATGGATTTTTTGATATTTTTTTTGATATAAATAGTTCTACATTATTTTTCTCATCAATTATAGATTTGTTAATTTTTTTATAAATACTAAAATCATTAAAATTTTTGTTTAAATCATTATTTGAATTATTATTAGAATCATATTTTGAATTATTTAAATATACATTTGTTGTTGCCATTTTTAATATTTCCTTTGGAGATATATAATGCTTGTAAAAAGCCCTCATTATCTTTAAGGTAAATTCTAATTCTCTAAAAATATTAGGTGAATTTATCATTATATTATCAGTTCCAATAAGAGGCCTAATTTCATTCTTTAAAATCTCAAAAAGTGGAGGAATACCAAGTGAAAAAGCTCCATTGGAACGAGGACAAAGTACAATATTACTTTTATTTTTTCTAATCAAATCCAAATCATTCTTTAAAGGAGATGTAACATGAACTAATTGGTTAAATCCAGATTCAATAGCCATTTGGATTTCAGTTTTACCATTTTTTGTTAAAGAATCGGTTTGAAGATTTTCATACTCTCCTGCATGAATAGATGATATTTTACCTTGTTTTTCACATTCAGTAACAATCAAAGTAGCTACATCTTCTGTTATCTCACCAAAACCACTTGGAGCTATCCCATCACAATTTTTTAAAAGTTTACGAATAGCTATCTTTATCTTAGATAAATCAGGATCATCACCATAAAAACTATCATCACGACCCAAAACTATTGGACTAATTGGAATATCCTCAGTTGCCTTTTTAAGTAGCTTGACACCATTAATACCCCCTTCCCTATAATCAATAAAATGAGTTGTTCCAGTTTGAAGCATTTCCAACATTGAGTCTTTCATAGAATTAATAATGTCCTCATTGGAAGAGGATTCAAGAGCCATGTGTTTTAATCCACTAGGAGGTTTTACAATTTCTTCAATAGACTTTCCATCTCCCACATCCTTTATAATAGAATCTCCAATATGAGTATGTGCATTTAAAAAGCTAGGACAAACTATTGAATTTGTAGCATCAATAATTTCTCCCTCATAAACATCTTTAGATATTTCAATTATCTTTCCATCATCAATTAAGACATTAGTGTTTTTAGCTACTAAATCAGCACCACATAAAACAGTTCCATTAGCTATGGTTATCATTAAAAATAGTATGTTTAAACTAATATTTATTATTTTATTAATAAAATAATGAAAAAATAAATAATTAAAATTATTAAAAAATAAAAAAGAAAGAGAGAAAAAGAGAAAAAGAGTAAAAATTTAGAGATAAAATTATTCATTTTTAATTAATAAAAAAACATCCCTATTTTATAGTTAATTTTTGAGTATAACTAGACTCATGATTCTTACTATCACCAAGATACTTAGCTATAAAACTAACTAAACCTTTAAAACTGATTTTCTTAGAAAGTATGGCTAAACCATTAGAATTAGTCTTAGCTTGACCAAGATACTTACCATTAGCATAAAACTTAATATACTTTTTAACCATAGCTTTATTAGCAGTATTTTTAAGGGTAGCTTTAAAAGTAGTTATTTTACCATATTTAGCAGCGAATTTAGATAACTTAGTATAAGTCTTACTCTTAGGAATAACTTTTAAAGTAGGAGAGTTTTTAGCTAAATAATAACTATCTCCCGCAAAATTAGCTATAACTTTATGAGTTTTCCCTGTTTTAAAAGTATATTTAAAGCTAACTAAGCCAGAACTAGAACTTTTAGCTTTAGCAATATATTTACCATTAATATATAAATTAACTACTTTTCCAGCTAAAATTTTACCATTTTGACCTTTAATAATAGCTTTAATTACATTAGATTTCTTATAAAGAGCTTTGAAATTAGAAATAATTAAACTAGTTTTAGCTTTAACAACATTCAAATTAATATTTTTACTAACGCCATTATATAAGCTATCTCCTATGAAATCAGCTATAATATTTTTAGAACCAATAAATTTATTAGCTAAATAACTATAAGAAGCTTCACCTTTACTATTAGTCTTAAGATTAAGTATTAAACCCCCTATATTTAATTTAACTGTTTTTCCACCTAATAAATCACCAGCCTGATCACTTAAAATAGCTTTAAAAATAACAGTTTGACCATAATAAGCACTAAATATAACATTAATCACAATATTAGTAGTAGCTTTATTAGCATTATAAAGGATAGTAGAATTTTCTTTATCAAGAATAGCTTTAATAAAATTATTAAGAGAAGTTAAAGGAATATTATAGCTAGCACTTAAACGACCATTAATATTTTTCCAAAAAATATCATTATTATAAATACCAACATCAAAGAATTGGAAATTATTAGCTGCACCAGCATTATCATCAGTACCATTTAAAACAAAACTATAGATAAAATTAAGCTTATCACCAACACTAAGACTATTATTAGATATAATACTACTAATTTTCATAGTATAATAATTATTCAAGTTAGCATTAGTTACTGCATATAAATCATTATTAGTTCCCCACCAATTATAATCACAATACAACTTAGCAAAATTACCATATACTTGTACTTTAGGGTTATTTATAAATCTAGAATAAGTTACATTACCAACACTACTACTACCATATACATTAATAACACTTCCCAAAATATCACTATTAGGAATAATAATAGTATTTATAAAACTAGAACCACTTACACTAAAGTTACTAACAATATTAACATAAATAATACCCCCTTGAACAATACCACTAATTGCAGTAAGGTCAACAGTATTATTAATAAAACTAGAGTTCGAAATATTACAATTAACAAGGTTAGAAACATAAATAACACCACCCACAACATTAGTAGTAAGATTAACAGTATTATTTATAAAATTAGAACCTAAAACACTTAAATTACCACCATTAACATGAATAACACCACCGTGAACAGCACCACCCATATTATTAGTTGTGGTGTTTATAAAACTACAATTATTTATGCTTAAATTACCACCAGCTCCACGAATAACACTACCATACTCAGTAGAATATGCATTAACAAAATTTATTCCATAAAAGTTAACATTAGCATTATTTTGAATTTTAAACAACCAATTAGTTTTTCCTCCATCTATTACAACATCACCATACTTATTATCATTATAATAATATTTTGCACTATAAATGTCTACACTACGATTGATAACTATCTGATTGTTTTTAGTTCCAGTATAAGTTCCACCTTTAATAATAATCTTATTATTTCCATTTTCAGCATTAGTTTTCTCAACTGCTTTTTTAACACTTTCTAAAGGTCTAGCAATAGTCCCTTCATTAGTATCATTTCCACCTGTTTCATTTACATAAATATCAGCTGCACTAACACTAGTTAAACTAAAAATGAAAATAAAAGAAATAATTAAAGATGATATTAAAAAAATTTTTTTATCATGCCTCATAAAATTCATAAAAATCCCCCCTATTTTTGATTAATCTAAGTCAAATTATGAATCTTATTATTTCATATATTAAAAAAACATTATATAATTTTCCATAAGTACAAACTAATCACATCTACCAATGACATTTTTATTTTTTCATTTAAGGTTTTTTCTTCTTTTATTTCCCATTATTATAAATGAAATTGATAATCTGGTTTTTTGTGAGTTTTTTATGAATTTTATTTTTATGATAAAAATATATTTTTGATTTTTAAATAGCTTTAAAACTATTAAAAATGCTTATTCATCTGGAAATCTACTCAAAATAATGAAAAATAATGAAAAATAATATAAAAATAATTATAAAAATAATATAAAAAAATAATCAATTTTGAAAGAGTAATAAATTTTAAAAAAATAATAAAAATAAAAAATAGAAATATTGTGAAAATATTATAAAATATTATAAAGTATTATAAAGTATTATAAATTAATTTAATTTTCTCCAATATATTCATTTAAAGATTTAACTCTAAGTTCACTGTTTTTAATAGCTTCAATAGCATTTAGAGCAGCTCTTGCTCCAGCTAATGTAGTAACATAAGGAATTCCAAGCTCAATAGCTAAGCGTCTAATTTTATAGCCATCAGCTGCAGATAATTTTCCAGAAGGAGTATTAATAATCAAATCAACCTCTTTAGACAATATCTTATCGCTAACATTAGGAGAATCCTGACTTATTTTACTAATTTCTTCAATTTCAACACCATCAACTGCTCTTGCAGTTCCAGGAGTAGCTATTAAATTAAATCCTAATTTAGATGCCTTTTCTGCTATATCTTGTATTTTAGGTTTATCTTCTTCCCTTACACTAATAAATATAGTTCCTTCTTTTGGAAGATCCATATTAGCTGAAAGCTGTGACTTATAAAAAGCAAGCCCAAAATTTTCATCTATTCCCATACTTTCTCCTGTAGATTTCATTTCAGGTCCAAGTACTGCATCAGCTTCAGGAAGTTTTAAAAATGGGAAAACAGATTCTTTTACAGCTACATGATTAATCTTAATTTCATCAGTTAATCCAAAGTCTCTTAATTTTTTACCAATGATTAACTGTGATGCTATTTTAGCTAAAGGTTTACCAATAGCTTTACTTACAAACGGAATAGTCCTACTTGCTCTTGGATTTGCTTCAATAATGTAAACCTTACCTTTATTTTTACCAGATTCATCCTTTTCATCAAGTTTTACTGCATATTGTATATTCATTAATCCAATAACATCAAGTTCAATAGCTAGTTTACGAGAATAATCACGAATAACATCTAAAACATCTTCTGGAATAGTTTGAGGAGGTATTACGCAAGCAGAATCACCAGAATGAACTCCTGCTTCTTCAATGTGTTCCATTATTCCTCCAATAAATACATCATCACCATCTGAGAGAATATCAACATCAACCTCAATTGCACCTTCTAAAAATTTATCTACAAGGATTGGATGTTCTGGGGATACTTTTACAGCTTCTTCCATATATTCTTTGAGCTCATAATCATCATAAACAATTTCCATAGCTCTTCCACCAATAACATAAGATGGACGAACAAGAACTGGGAAACCTATATCTTTAGCAGCATCTCTTGCATCATCAAAGGACATAGCTAATCCATAAGGAGCTTGAGGAATACTAAGTTTATTTAAAACTTCAGTAAATCTCTCCCTATCTTCAACTCTATCAATACTCTCATAAGGAGTTCCAAGAATCTTTACACCAGCATTAGCTAAAGGAACAGCAAGGTTGATAGAAGTTTGTCCACCAAATTGAACCAAAACACCTTCTGGTTTTTCTTTTTCAACAATAGCCATTACATCTTCAAATGTTAATGGCTCAAAGAAAAGCTTATCAGAAATATCATAATCAGTACTTACAGTTTCAGGATTATTATTAATAATTATAGTTTCAATTCCTTCTTCTTTAAGAGCTAAACTAGAATGAACACAACAATAATCAAACTCAATACCTTGGCCTATCCTAATTGGACCTGCACCAAGTATTATTATCTTACGATTATCTGAAACTTGAAGTTCATCTCCACCATCATAATCCACACCATCATAGCTACTATAATAATAAGGAGTTTTAGCTTCAAATTCAGCTGCACAAGTATCAACCATCTTATAGCAAGGTTTAATATTATGAACATTGGTTATTTTTTCAAATTCCTCATCACTAATCTTTGCTATTTCAGCCAATGTTGAATTTGAAAAACCCATTTTTTTAGCTTCTAAAAACAGCTCTTTATCCTTTAAAGAATCTTTATTAATTTTTTCTTCAAAATTAACAATATTTTTAATTTTATTTAAGAAAAATGTATCAATATTAGTAAGGCTATGAATTTTACTTACAGGCATACCCATTTTAAGTGCTGCATAAACCTGGAATAATCGTTCATCAGTAGGATTTTTCAAATCATCCTTACTGAAATCAATTTCTTCAAACCCAGAAAAACCAGTGTCAAGAGAACGAATAGCTTTATGAAGTGCTTCTTCAATAGTCCTTCCTATAGACATTACTTCACCAGTAGACTTCATCTGAACTCCAATTTTTCTACTAATTCCTTTAAATTTATCAAAAGGCCACCTAGGAACTTTAGCTACTACATAATCAATCGTTGGTTCAAAAGACGCAGGTGTTTCTTTTGTAATATCATTTTGAATTTCATCAAGAGTCATTCCAATAGCTATTTTAGAGGATATCTTAGCAATAGGATAACCAGTAGCTTTAGATGCCAATGCACTACTTCTACTTACCCTTGGATTAACTTCAATAACTTTATATTCACTTGTTTCAGGATTAACAGCAAATTGAATATTACATCCACCTTCAATGCCCAATGCCCTTATTATTTTTATAGAAGCATCACGTAAACTTTGAGCTTCAATATCATTTAAATTTTGAGCAGGAGCTACAACAACACTTTCACCAGTATGAATTCCCATTGGATCAATATTTTCCATACTACAAATTATAATACAAGTATCATTTTTATCTCTCATAACCTCATATTCAAATTCCTTCCAACCAAGAACAGATTCATCAATAAGAACTTGACCAATGAAACTCATATCTAAACCATGAGAAGCAATATCAATAAGTTCTTCCTTATTATTAGCTACACCACCACCAGTACCTCCTAAGGTAAAAGCAGGCCTTACAATTACAGGATATCCTATATTTTTAACTGCTTCAATAGCTTCATCAATAGATTCAACAGCTCGACATTTAGGAATAGGTTCATTAAGTTTATTCATGAAATTTCCAAATAAATCTCTATCCTCAACATCCTTAATTGTTTTAACTGATGAACCTATTACTTTTACTCCATCTAATGCTCCAATTTCATCTAATCCAGTAGCTATATTTAATCCAGTTTGTCCACCCATAGTAGGCAAAATAGCATCAACTTGCTCTTTTTCAATAATTTTAGCCACAATTTCAGGAGTTAAAGGTTCAACATAAACTTTATCTGCCATATCCATATCAGTTTGGATCGTAGCAGGGTTACTATTAATTAGTACAGTTTCAATTCCTTCTTCTTTTATTGATTTACAAGCTTGTGAACCCGAATAATCAAATTCTGCTGCTTGACCTATCTGAATTGGCCCTGAACCTATTATAAGTACTTTTTTAATATCTTTATCAATTGGCATCTATAATCCTCATTCATTACTAATAATCATCCATCATCTTTTTAAATTTATCAAATACAAAATTAGTATCATTTGGACCAGGTCCAGCTTCAGGATGGTACTGAACACAATTTAGTGGTAACTCTTCATGTGAAAAGCCCTCAGGAGTATTATCATTAAGATTAATTTGAGTCAATTTCAAAGGAGTATCTTTTAATGATTCCTTATCAATACTAAACCCATGATTTTGAGAAGTTATAAAAACTTTACCTGTTGTTAAATCCTTAACTGGTTGATTAGATCCCCTATGACCAAACTTCATCTTATAAATTTTAGCTCCAAAAGATTTAGCTATAACCTGTTGACCCATACAAATACCAAAAATAGGAAGACGATTGGATAATTTTTGCACATTTTCTATTGTTTCAGTGAGTCTTTCTGGATTTCCAGGGCCACAAGAAATCATTAGCCCATCTATATCATAATCCAATATTGTTTTATAATCTGAATTATATGGGAAAAGAACCACACCAATATCTTTTTTTAGAAATCCCTCAATAATATTTTTCTTAACACCACAATCAATTAAAGCTGCCTTTTGTTTGAAATTATCACCAAATGTAATTATCTCTTTAGTTGAAACTTGTGGAACTAAATCCATATCTACAATGCTTAATTGATTCTTTGCCTGAGCAATAAGTTCACTATCATCAATTTCTTCAGTAGATATTGCACATTTCATAGCTCCTTTTTCACGAATTTTTATGGTTAAATCTCTTGTATCAATTCCACTAATACCTGGAATTTTATATTCTTTTAAGAACTCATCTAATGTTTTCTGTGAAGAGTATAAAGAAGGTTCTTTGCAGACCTCTCTTACAATGTATCCTTCTACTTGGATTTTTCCAGATTGATACCAATCATCACTAACACCATAATTTCCTTGAAGAGGATATGTTGACATCATTATTTGACCTTTAAAAGAAGGATCAGTTAATCCTTCAACATAACCAGTCATACCAGTCGTGAAAACAATTTCACCAGTTGCAGTTGTTTCATGACCAAACCCTTCACCTTTAATTATCGTTCCATCCTCTAAAGCTATTTTTGCAGTAGATTTACCCTTTGTTTTTTCTCCCTTCTCCATTAAATCACCATATTAAAATATAAATACATTAACTATAAATAAATTGACTATAAAAACATTGACTATCTAAAATCATATATTTGCATAATATTAACTATTTGTGTAATAAATTATTTTATGTAATATTAACCATTCTTTTAATATTAAAAATACATATTAATATATTATTAGCATATTAAAGAAATTCTATTAATATTTAATTAATATTTAAATTTATTAAAATTATTTAAACTTTTTAAAGCTCCTTTATTAAATAAGATAAGAAGATATTTAAAACTTATGATAAAAAAATTATACATAAATCAACAATATAAATTATGATATTAATATTAATTAAATTTAATTATAAATAAAAAAATAATTATAAAAATAATTATAAAAAAATTATAAAAAAATTATAAAGAATTATAAAGAATTAAAAAAGTTAAAAAATTAAAAAATTATAAAAAATAATATAAAAATTATAAAAATAAATTTTAGATAATAGATTAAAGTACTAAAAAATTTAGTTAATAACCATCAAAAAAATTAAAGGACATTTTATAAGCATCAGCTCCATCTTCATAGTAATTTGATACTTTTTTATTTATTTTAAACCCAATAGATTGATAAAAATCTAAAGCTTCTTTATTTTCAGCATTTACCTCTAAAGTTATTCTAAATATGTCAAACTTTAAAAATGTAGCAATAGCTGTATTAATCAATCTTGAACCTACTTTTTGTCTTTTGTAATCTGGATCTACAGCTAAAGAAATGATATGGCCCCTATTCTCTTCAACAATCCAAAATATAATATAACCAACTACATTTTCCTTAACTTGAGCAACTAAAAAGCCTGCTCCAAAATCAAAAAGTTTTCTAAGTATATCCATATTATAAGGATTAGGAATGGATAGTTCCTGAATTTCATAAACTCTAAACAAATCTTTTGGGCGAAATTCTCTGATTATCATAAAACTCAAAACAAATTAAATTAAAGTTCATAATAAGAATTATTCATAATATTAAATTTCATAATCTTAAATTATTCGTAATATTGTAAATTATTGTAATTAATAAAATATGTTTATGTTATAATATTTAATTATTGTGAAATATAAAGGGAATAAAAAATAAAAACAAAACATGAAAAAATAAAAATAGAATAGGGACTCCGTAGAATTCTAGAATTATACAAAACTATATATACACAAATGTATATATTTTGAAAGTATGAATCCTTGGATATTTCTTATTATAGCAGGAATCTCAGAGATTGGATGGGCAATATCTCTTAAATTCTCAGAAGGCTTTACAAATGTTTTAATGTCTATAACAACCGTTATCATTATGGTTTTAAGCTTATTTTTCCTTTCTCTAGCATTGAAATATATACCAATTGGAACTGCATATGCTGTATGGACAGCTATTGGTGCTGTTGGAGTAGCTATTATAGGAATGGTTTTTTTAGGTGAAACAAAGTCAATGATTAGAATATTCTGTATAATGTTAGTAATAGGTGGAATAGTTGGCTTAAAAATTTCAGGATAATGAAAAATTATTTTTTATCTTAATTTAAATAAAAATATTTTTAAAAAAAAGAATTAAAAAGATTAACACAGGAAAAAGAAGATTAATAAACAAACAAAGAACATAGACAGATTTTTTACATGAAAAAAATCCTATTGATGCTCATAATAACTTTTAAGAGATGAATTAATAAAAAAAGGATTTTTAAAATAAAATTTAGAATTATTAAAAGGTTAGATAAAGTCTTATTTTATAGAATATGTCATAGTCATGCTGATTTAGCTGAAACAAAGTATAAATCTTTGAGATGTTAATATAGTTAATCCAATTCCTTTTAATGCTTCTTTATTTCCTAAAAAGAGCACAAATCACTGGTTTTTTTTAAAAATAAACCAAAACCTTTATATAGTATGCACAATTAATAAAAGAAGTGAAGTTAAGTTACATTGTTAATAAAACTATTAAAAAGATGAATTTTATAAGAGTTATTTATCAGATGAATTTTCATAGTTTTATATGTACTTTACTAGTTGTAGATTGAAAGGCGGATTCGATCAAACACCAAATATAAAAAGTAACATCTTTTGATGTTCTTTTTATGTTTATATTTATGATGATAATTTACTATTTTTATAATTTTTTATAATTATTTTTATAATTATTTTTAGGGTGCTAGATTTTTAGGTTTCTGAGAGCTTTTGCATGCTCTCTGATTCGTTGTATCCTTGTTTTATGATGAGTCCTGTTAAAAGTACAAGCAGATAACTTGTTTTTGCTATGGATTCTTTTGTATATTTGTGGAATTTGTTATTTTTCAGTCCTTTTTTGGTTAATTTGAAGAAATCTTCGATTTTTCCTCTTATTTTTTTAAATTTCTTCCATTTGGTGATTAGTTTTTTGAATTTAGAAACTAATTCTTTGTAAATGTCTTCTTTTTTGTTTTTAACTTTGAAATATTCTAAAGGATAATTGAATTGGCTTAAAATTTTGTTTATTTTCATGTTTTCTTTTGGAAATATTAATGGAACTATTTTATACTTTAAAATTCCCTCACGATAATTATTAAAACTTATATATCCTTTATCTGCTATTATAATGTCTTTGTTTCTTATTATTCTTCTTTTTCTTAGTTTTTCCATTATTTCAGGGAATAATTCGGAGTCATGCTTAGATCCTTTATGTATTAACATGGTCAATGGTTGTCCAGTGTGATAATCAAGTGCTAAAGTTAATTTAAATCCTATATAAAACCCTTTTGAAGCTGATTTGGCCCAATAAAGCCCTTTTTTCTCGAGAAATTTTTTAGTGTAATTTTGCTTGTTCCAGTTCATATCAACCTGTATATCGGTTCCATCAATTAAAACTGTGCGTTTTCCTCTTTTAATTGGTTTAAATTCCTTATTTAATGTTTTAATCACGAATTCAAGTATTTGATTTTGATTAAATCTTGCCAAAAATTCATATATTTGATTTGATTCTGGAACTTGATTAAATCCTAAAGACTTTCTCAACTCATGGCTTCTTTTAAGCTCACTAACAACGTATGAAATATCTGATGCGAAAAACATACTCATTAAAACTATTTTAAAAATTAACAACACCTTTTTTTAACAGGTTTAATTCC